>CAZURP010000026.1:0-12300 GCA_964623715.1 uncultured Isosphaeraceae bacterium
AACCGCGCTCAAACACTGCAAACATCCCGAGCGTGGACAAAATTTGCACAATACGCCATGGAGCTTGATGACCCAGACTCAGCGACGAACGCCATCAACACGGCAATTGCGCTAAGCGATGGAACGGACATCACGCCGTATGTTGTTGCAGCAACGTTTGCAGAACGTTTGGGCGATGATGCTCTTGCGGTCACATACTGGAAACAGGCGTGGATTATTGAACCGACAAACAATGAAGTTACAACTGCAATTCGTTCGTATGGCGAAGTCCCAGGACCTACCATGACGGGTGTTGACGATTCTGAATGACTGTCGCGAACAGTCCAACGGTCTTACTTGATTCTCTTTCTGCATTGAACGATTGTGCGCGGTTGCGCATACTTCGCCTTGTTACGCTGCATGAACTGAGCGTTGGTGAACTTTCTGACGTGTTGCAACTGCCGCAGTCGACCGTTTCTAGGCATCTAAAACAATTGTTAGACACGAATTTCGTGTCTCGAAGAACTGATGGCACAACTGGGCTTTATCGAATTTCTGAAACTATGGGGTGTGAGACTGCTGAACTGTGGACAATCGCTCAGCGAACCGGAGAAGACCTTCCAAATGCAAACGAAGATGATTCCAGATTAACATCCGTTCTTGCGCAACGGCACACCGATAGTAAAAGTTTCTTTAAAAATGCCAGTGGTGCTTGGGAGACACTTAGAAGTGAGTTGTATGGACACAATTTTACACCCGTCGCACTTCTTTCGTTGCTCGACCCTGCATTGATTGTTGTAGATATTGGTTGCGGAATAGGAAACGCCGCTTCTATTATCGCACCCTTCGTAAAGACGGTGGTAGGAGTTGACCGAGAAGCCGCAATGTTGGCAGAAGCAGAACAGCGACCAGACCTTGCTTCAAATGTTTCATTTATTCAGGGCGACGCGCTACAACTTCCACTGGAAAATGACTTTGCGAACGTTGCTATGTTTTGCTTGGTGTTGCATCACATTGAAGACGTTGCGGGAGCTCTTCAAGAAGCCAAGCGTGTTCTTGGTAAAACTGGGCGTATAGTCATTGTTGATATGCAAGAACATATGCATGACGAGTACAGACACACAATGGGACATATACACCTTGGTTTTTCAGAGTTGAATCTGCAAGCCGCCGCAAAAAATTGCGGCCTGAATGTGCTTCAGTACCACAAACTCTGCCCAGATACAAGCGCGAGTGGTCCATCGCTCTTTGTTGCAATTCTCGCGTAGAGCGTTATCCCAAAATTGATTATCCTTGAGATACATACACTGGGATGTCTACACTCTGGGGAAGAGGGCTACTTTTTGAATAACCGTACCGCTTGAAAGGTGTCCCCAGCGAGCAAGTTCAGAAAGGTTCCCACTGCACGATTCCACACCAATCGCTGTGTGAAACTCTTTCATCTTGGAAGGAAGTACGTGCGAAAGCAGAATGGAAGCAATACGCAATGTCTCTAAACATTGGTACAAAATGGCGCCGAGTTCAGCTTGTTTTGATTCGTCTTTTGCAAGTTTAAATGGCGCCGTGTCATTAATAAACAAATCAACATCACGGATAAGTGACATCCCACATTCAACTGCGTTGGCAATAGAAAATGATTCCATCGCTTCTTCCCACTTCGAAACCGCCTCGTTACATTTTGTTGGCCAGTCGACGCCGCCAACCTCAATGCGCGTTCCCTCGGCTTGCTCGCTTGGCACAACGCCATCGTAATATTTACAAATCATCGCTGTCACGCGGCTTGTGCTGTTGCCAACTGTATTAACAAGGTGTGCGTTGTAAATGTCTTTGAATTTTTCGGTTGCAAAGTCGGCGTCCGTTGCACCGAGCGGCCCTTGTGCAGCGAGATAGTAACGCCACGAATCCATGCCGAACTCGTCCACGTACTGCTCGATGGTTTCCAAGTCAATAAAGTTTCCAAGCGATTTGGACATCTTCTTGCCTTCGCTGATCCAAAAACTATGAGCGTAAATGCACTGAGGCAAGGGCAATTCGAGCGCCATCAGCACCGCTGGCCAGATGACTGCATGAAACCATAATATTTCTTTACCAATAACATGGTACGACGCTGGCCAATAGTTACTTCGTTCTGCGTTCCATGGACTCGATTTGTCTCCAATACCAAGCGCTGTAATGTAATTAAACAACGCGTCGATCCAGACATAAATAACGTGCTCCTCGTCGCCTGGCATCGGAATGCCCCAAGAAAAATTCGTTCGGCTAATTGGCACGTCTTGCAATCCTTCGCGGAGTCGCCCAAGTACTTCGTTGCGTCTGCTCTGGGGCTGTACAAAATCCGGATGAGACGCAAACAATTTTTCAAGGCGCTCTTGGTAGGCGCTTAACTTAAAATAATAATTTTTTTCGGACGCGCGAACGAGGGGCTTCCCGCTGATTGGAGATTTGTACTCCAAGTCGCGCGCACCAGTCTCCGTGTGGTATTCCTCTTGCCCCTCGTCGTACCAACCCTCAAAGGTGCCAAGGTATACATCTCCTCGCTCAAGGAGCGTGGAAACGAATCCCTGAACCTGCTTGGTGTGTTCTGGGTCCGTTGTGCGGATAAACGCATCGTTCGTGAGCTCAAACATCCCCATAATCGACCGAAACTCTGCTGAGTTTTGATCTGCTAGCGCTTGGGGCTTCATGCTCCTTTCAATCGCTGATTGCTCCACTTTTACGCCGTGTTCATCAGTGCCGGTAAGAAAAAAAACATCGTGCCCCATGTCCCTCATCGCCCTTGCATACACATCGCACAACGTTGTGGTGTACACATGACCGATATGGGGTCTATCATTCACATAGTAGATAGGCGTTGTTACGTAGCGCGTCTGTTTGGACATGTTGCACAGTGTAAGGATGCTGTGCAGAAAAGGAACCTGTTATGCGCCATTATTTCACTCTTGTACCTATTATTTTGCTTTGTTCTAGCGTAAGCATGGCGCAAACTTCTCTCGGTGACGGAAGAGCACTCGATAGCAGCACATCGTCACTCGGCAGAGAAAATCTGCGAGAGAACTTGCCCAACGGTGTTCGAAACAACCAAATCCGTAACGGAAGTGTGTTGCAAGGACGAAGTTTCAGCCAAGGGTTTGGGCACAACGACGACGCAAGCTTGCGACTGTTGCAAGACGCGGCAGGTGAGAGCGACGCCTCGTACGATGAAACACTCAACAACAGTACGTGGTATTGGGATCATTGGAGTCAGCAATCAACACAATTTCTAAAACAAGATCGAAGTTACTTCAATCCAACATTCATTGATAATTGGTCCACGTTGCCACAATCTATGTCAGAAGGCAGAACCATCCGTTCTTACTCGCACGAATGGAACGAAAAGGATGCCGCGAAGTATGGTGGCGAAGGTGAGTTGTCGTATGACAACTGGTCTCAACTTCAGCAAAAACAACACCAGCTCGGTGAAGTACTTGGCTCTGGATACCAAACACCCAAGCTTGATACTTCTCCGCTTCCAGTCGGAGACTTCGATAGCAACAACGTACGGGGCTATCTTTCCGCTTCTCCACTGAGTGGCGTTTCTCTTGAGACGCTACAAAGACCAACCACCGCCCTTGGTTTTACTGCTTGGGACTCGGCACGTGCGCTGGAAGACGACGAATCTGGCATAGGAATGAACACCCTGGTCAAAGCGTGGCGATCACAAGAAAGCACACTCGATTATGGGTTAATTGAAAACCGCATCTCTGTCCCTGACCAATATATTAACCTGTTAGACGAGCTAGAACTTCGAGCACAAGAGGCCGTTGAAAACGATGGAATTGAATCCACAACACTTGATTGGCTTGATGAAGAATACGCGGACTTGCAAGATGAACTCGCAGGAACACCAATAGATGAATTCGATTCAGTTAATATAGAATCTGAAACAACTGAAGAGTCAGATCTTGAAGAGCTTGCGGTTGAGGAAATTTTTTCTGCGCTACGGCATGGAGAGCAAATTGACACGTTCTCTGGAGTGCAAAACTCTCGTTTTAACGAGTTAGCGCGACTGGGCGAAAGCGCGCTTGCGAAGGGTGAATATTTCTTAGCGCAAAAAAGATTTGACCAAGCACTTCAGTTTATTCCTGGTCACCCGATGGCAACCGCCGGCTTAGCACACGCAAACATAGGAGCCGGACTCTATTTATCCGCGAGTCATGTTTTACATTCATTGCTTTCGTTCCAACCAGAGATGATTGATGTGGAATATGGACACCACTTGTTACCGCCAAGGGTCGAACTTGTTCGAGCGGGAATCGCCGCGAAAAACCGGCTTGATACTGAGCGCGATGGAAGTGCGTACGCGTTTTTACTTGCGTATATCGGACACCAAATTCAGGACGAAGAAATGTTACAACTCGGTCTTGAAGCACTTGAAGAACACGCGGGTGAGAACGATCGGTTCGTCGCCATGCTCCGAGCTATCTGGGAAAAATAGTCACGCACTTGGAGCAAGTGTTGCAAAAATCGTCAAGCCCCCAAAAACTTTATCGCCCTTCTTGACATGCACCACCACGTCGTTGGGTCGAGGGAGAATGAGCTCGGTTGTTGAACCAAACTTAATCATGCCAAATTGTTGGCCTTGTATGAACCTATCGCCGGGTGTTGTTGGGCAAACAATGTTTCGAGCAATTTTTCCTGACACCTGCCGAACACCGAAACGTTCGCCATTGGCGTAAAGAAAAAGCGTGTTCGACTCGTTTACTTTCGCAGATTCTTCCGTTCGAGCGTCGAGAAATTTACCTTGGCGGTATACGGTTTTTTCAAGTTCGCACGCGCAAGGCACTCGATTGATATGCACATTCAACACGCTAAGAAAAATACGGATAAGTACAGCGGGGCCATCAACTGTTTCGTGCTCATCGAGAAACTCTATTGCAGAAATCACACCATCTGCTGGGCTGAGCATTGTGCCCTCTGGTAAATCGGTGGGGATTCTTCTCCATGGATTTCTGAAAAAAGAGACGAGCGCAATCCAAAGCGCAATACACCCCGCAACCGCCAATAGCCAGAGCGGTGAATAAAACACACCGACGACTGAACCAATAAACAGAACAAAGAGCACCACTGTAATCGTAAGCCACTGTCGCCACCCATATCTTGTTAATGTCAAAGCTTGTTACTCGCTCGCTTTGCCGATAAACATGCCAACGAGACCGGCAACGATTGCGAAGGCGAGGAACCCGCCACCCCAAATCATAACGTCACCAGTGACCATTGTTGCAAGCTTTGGGCTCACTCCCATGATGGAGGTAATAAGCATGACCGAGACTGCAAGAAGGGCTATCAACGATCCAAGGAGTAGGCCAACGCCTGTTCCTGACCATTTACCGTCGTAGACCTCGACCATTGCAACCGGCAAACCCATTGGTGTTTCTGTGCTCGATGTGGTTGTTTCTGCTTCGGCTGTTTCAAACAACCCCGAAGCGCTTGCGTCAAAGTTACCGCTGTCATCACCTTCCCAAACTTCATCGAGAAGTTCAGCACCAAGCGACGTGTCGTCTGATTCATTGGTTAAGTCGAGCAAGCCGCTACCGCTGCCCACTGCTTCCAAACTTAACTCTTCGTCAAGTGCGCCAGCGACGCGTGTTTCTGCGGAATCGTCATCTTCTCCACCTTCAAATGCTGCGCCAATTCCGCTTGCTGCGCCAGAGCCACCAAGGTCTAGTCCTGCTGCGCTTCCGCTGTCGCCAAGGTCAAAGCCAAAACCGCTTCCGCCTAAATCGAGTCCCACGCCAGAGCCGCCCAAACCAATACCTGTTCCACTGTCGCTCATTCCATAGCCGCTTCCGCCAGAAGGGATATCTTCCGTAACATCAGCACCTGCCGCGGGGGAGCCGGAATCAGAAAGTCCCATACCAACAGACGAACCTCCAAGGTCGAGATCTAAATCTAAATCTGTTGCGGGAGATTCCGTCACAAGTAAATCCACTTGCTGCCGCTTGAACATAATCGCTTCACCGTCTCGCATTTCTTCAAGTTTGCCAGAACTTGCCATCATGCGGACTTCATCCTCGGACTTGCTTAGAACGTCTGCGGTTTCAGTTAGGGTGTAGAACAATTTTGCCATGTTTTTTTCTCCAGTTGGAATCGGTAATTCTACGCCAATAGAGCACTAAAGGCAACGCCAACCCAAAAAATTGACACAGAGCCAATAAAATATATTGGTTCTGTGCACTGACTCTGCGTTAATCAATTAGTCCCAGTACGCAACGACTTCAAGCAAATCGACGACATCGACAAAGCCATCGCTATTTAAGTCCTCTGGGCACCCGCTACAGGGCCCCCAAACGCCCATTACAGCGAGAATATCAACAACATTCACGATTCCGTCGCCGTTCACATCTCCTGGCGTTTGTGGCTCACCACAAGCATCAGCACTGGACAAATCGTCTTCTTCGAACCCTTGGGGCATCCCGCCACCCGCCGAGAGTCCAACGATATTGTCATTCGAGTCAACGCCAAGCCAGCTCATGGGGATCACGCCATCGAAGAAGAGTTCACACTGGAATGTATTGGAACCCGAATTCGAATATTCAGGCACACCAACAAATGTGACGACCACTCGATCGAGGTAGGAAGTCGCGTACCGAATCGTTCCTCCGCTACTTGGATTCAAATCGTCCCAGAGCATCGAGATGCCCGGCATCGAGAAGTGTTCACCCAGGTCTTCGGTGTAGTCCGTCGAACCACTGCCAAATGTAACTCGACCATTACTGCAAATATACATCGTGTTGTACGCTTCGCCGTAAAGCAACACTGGCTGAGACGAAGTAACTGATTGGTAGTCATCATCACCGAGGGTAATAGTTGCGCCGGTATTTGGCTCTGATGGCAGTTCGGTAATTGGTTCGGCGCACGCACGATACTGATCGACATTTTCATACGGAGTAAATGTCACGGACACTCCATCTAAATCAAAACCGCTGTCTTGTTCGGTAAAGAATGAAGGAACATCCGCTGTTGTAAAGAAATAACACGAACCGTTATTGTCATCAATAACAGTATTACCCGCTAAGTCAGAAGCGTGCACCTCCAGCCGATAGAGCGTGTTGTCGCTTAAGCCATTGAGTGAAACATAATGCACGATGTGCTCTTCAGTGCCATTTGCTTCTTGTGTGAGTTCTGCACACGATTCTCCAAAGTACACTCGGACGGTGGTTGTTTCACTTGTTAACACACGTATTGTTGCTTCGTGTGTTAACACATCTTGCACAAACACATTTGTAATCACTGGGAATTCACAATCAACGTACGCTTCATCGAGTACAGACACGTTGCTGTCGCCTTGTCCGTTGTCTTCGTCTACATAGGTCAACGTGAGTACGTCACCCCCGTTTGCAAGAATGTCCGTTCTAATAACGGCGGTTCCGACGAACGCTGCTGTCGCTTCTCCCGATTCGGTCAACACAACTTCTATTTCATCGCCAGAAGTCGAGGAGAGCGTCACAAGAACAGAGTCAATAGTGTTGTCGTCCAGATTCAAATCACAGTCAACGACTTGCATTTTAACTTCTGCGCCACAAGCGTAGGAACTTCTATCGAGAGAAGCCATCCCGTTTGAAGAACATTGGATGAGCATAGGGGACGCCATCAAACCAAACTGCTGTGGACCAACTGGAATGTTGTAGCCAGTCACAAGAATGCGGTAGACTCCAGCCTCACCAGCGTCAACTTGTACTTGCTCGATGTTGTTTACGTGATCCGCCTGCGTACGCACTGCTGGATTCCCTGGGTTTGCAGGGTCGATTGTCCACGGGTAGTGCGTTGTGCCGCTGGGGTCAATGACAACAATGTCGATATCGTTTACCAAACTAGGAACCACAAGAGGGGTCGCGGGAACATCATCCCAAGCAATTGTTGCTTTAATCATTCCCGGCTGTTCTGCAAAGATTAACATCTCAACAGTTCCGCCTTGGCTTATTTCAGATTCAACAATGTTATCCGCACGCAAGTGTTCAATCGCGTCAACCACGCGCACGCTTCCGTAGCCATATTGGCAATCTGGTCCAGCGTTAAATTTATCTTCTGCGGTGTGTGCAAGCAATGCCTTTAACGTGGAGTTCATCAGGTCTGGTTCACCTGGATGTTGGGTTCGCCAGTCCTGTACTATGAGCGCGGACAAACCGGTAACCGTCGGGCACGCCATTGAAGTGCCACACATGTTGGTGTAGCCACCACTTGAAGAACAACTCGTCACGCCACCATCGTCATCGTCTTGGCAACCAGGCGCTGATATGTCTGGTTTTATTCGGCCATCATCTGTTGGTCCCCAACTTGAGAAATACGTCATTGATTCATCGTTTGAGTTGAACGCGCCAACCGTAATGTGGTTTTTTGCGCACGCCGGTGGTGCAGTCGAGTTGTACGACGTCCCACAGTTGCTTGAACCGCGTTCGTTTCCATTCGCCCACACGATTCGGATGTCGCCACCGAGGTCGCCGCGAACAACACTGTCAATTAAGTTACTTGTGATTCCATAATCACCTGTCCATTCACATGGAAAACCGTTTGGAGCGGTATTGGTGCCGATCGAGTTGTTTGCAAGGACGGCACCATGACTGTTGATTGCTTGGCTGTAATCTGCTTCTAAATCACCTGGGTCTGTGTAAAGAAAACCTTCACTCAAACCACCCTCTTGTTCAAAACCGTAACTTTGGATGGTGACCGCTGGAGCCATACCGCGGTATTGACCACCGCTGCCCGAACCGTCGCCGCCAATTGTGCCAGCGACGTGCGTGGCGTGGTTGCTGAGCCCTGAAGAATCGCGGGTTGTGTGCCGACCACCAAAATCACCATGGCTCGAATATCCGTAGCCGCCGTCGTACACCATGACAGAAACACCTTCGCCATCCAAGTTGTACGGGGAAGACTGTGCCATGTCCGCTTGGGTCACGACTCGGTTTGAGTTATTTAACTCGCTGAACTTAGGAAGCGCTGGCTCCACGTACAACACGCGTTCGTCTTCGATGAGGTATTGAATTTCAGAATAGGGAAGTTCGACCACGATTGTGTTGCTCGTCTTGAGTGTTGAGCGGATCTTCCCTCCAAACACCGTGCGAAAATCTTCTTGGGTTGTTTCAAGGTTCGCGTCTTGGTGCAACATGACGTATAAAGCAACAATTGGGTCAGCTTGCCCAAAAGGGGGTGCCTCTGCTGGCATTGTCCAAGTGGGTACCCTGCCGTCAGCGAGGAAGCTGTGCAGCTTCCATTGTGGTTCAAATGGGCGAATTTCTTTGATGGAAGCAATTCCAAACACGTTGCGTGGTTGGAGAACTGCTGGTTCTATCGCGACCACATACGTGGATCCACCGAGAGGGTGTTGAAGAGTAAACCCGCTTGCTTGGAATTTTTGTTTAGCTTCGTTAGTGATTGGCGCAGCAAATCGAACAACAACGTGGAGTGTTTCCCCGCCCAACGATGCAATTTGCATCATCTCGGTTGCCATCACTCCTTTGTTCATATCTTGAAACGGAACTGTCTGCGCCTGAAACTCAAAGGCGTTCGGTTGAAGTGCACCGAGGGCGGTGAGTACGATTGCGATAGATAGTGGCATCAAATTCTCCTTGAACTCCTCAATGTACCTCAAATTAGCCTCTAAAGCCAATAAAAATAAATTCCTCAGAGACAATTTAACTGTGCAAAATGTCTCTGAGGAATTTTTTTGGACTTTTATCTACCGCGAGTAGATAAATTTGGGGAATAATTGGGGTTTTTTGGAACAGGGTGACGAAAAGAATATGTTGGGCGACGGTTGTCGTAGCCCTTACATCGCAATCTGTTTCAGGGAAGAAACCTAATGGTCAATCATCTTAAAGGAGATGGTGGCGATTTTTTGTCGCCACCAAGCACTACAACGAACACACGAACCCCTGAATGGGCGAAGGACGCCATGCTTTATTACAAACAGAGCGGGTGCCCCCTCACCAAAGAGGCCTTGCTCTTGTTCTATATGGACACGTTCGTCGGCCATTGCGCGAGAAAAATAGCGCGTTCGGTTCCAAGCTGCGTTGAAGTGGATGATCTCACCCAGTCTGGTTACTTTGCCTTGCACGATTACATTGATAAATTTGACCTCTCATTGAATTACAAGTTTGAGAGTTTTGCTCGCTTGCGGGTCGAGGGCGCGATGCGTGATTACTTACGAAGAGAAGACCCGTGCTCAAGACTCGCCCGTTCGCGTTCCAAAATGATTGCAAGAGGTATGGAAGCGTTCACAGCAGAATATGGGCGGCCACCCACGGATGAAGAGTTGCGAGCACTTCTTCAACTTGACGAAGGCGAGTTCTTGAAGGTAATGCGGGATGTACACGTACCTTGTACACTTTCGTACCACCCAACAGAAACTTCCGACGAGGATGAGGGATTACTTGCAATCCATATTGAAGTAAAAAACGATGGATACGCAACTGTAGACCGCAAGGATCTCAACGCATGGCTCTACCGTCATCTCGGACATTACGATCTTCTCATCGTGACCCTTACGTACACCGAGGGCTTAACGATGCTTGAAATTGGACGTGTGCTGGGTTTCAGTGAATCTCGAGTCAGCCAACGATTGAAGCACGTGCATGATTTGCTCAAGGCTCGACTCCTTGACCACCCCGAGGAACGAATGCTTATGGCTGGTTAAGGAGCGGAATGATGAATTGCACGAAAAGACCGAGTGCAACTGCAATTGCAACAATGCCAAGCACCACTTGCCCTGTCATAATGGCAACTGAGCGCCAGTAGTGTGTGTAGTTTTCTTCTCGAAGTGCGCGATAGACAATCGAAATGCCAAAAACAAGTGGTAACAAAAGAAGGTACCACACCGATTGCATCGCATTCATTGGCTCAAGAAAAGGCGTCCAAGCAAGCATCATGTCGCCCTTCGCTCTCTTTGGCGAGATTGCGACACAATATCGTCTCCCTTTTTTGCCTGAATCACATCGAGTAACACCACAAAATTCATCAACCCAGCCATCGCTATGAACAGCGTGCCTATTTCATTCGCGTGGCTCAAGCCGACCATCGTTGCGCGTTGTGCGACTGGAAGCGGTGCAATAAATCCTTGGTTCAATACATCAAGACCAATAACAATAGGGCCGCACCATACTTGCGCAATAAACCATAACCCATCGTTTTTATGATCGACTGCGTCGATTCCTCCCACAAGGGCACCACAACATACAAGAAATAGAATACCTCCCATAATGAGGTAGCCGCGTTTTTTTTGCCCAAGGAACACGTGCCCGAGCCCGGGTAACAGCAAGCCAAGCACTATCGCTGTGAAATTGACGGGGGATTTAGCGTGTTGGTCGGTATTGCTTTGCATAGAGGGGAAGAATCTCGTGGGTTGTGAGGTATGCTACCAATGTGACCGCGAATAAGGGCAATCAATTGAACGATTCTGGTGAACCCCACAAAATGGGTGATGTTGTCGATCGCAGAAGCGGCATCGATCGACGCGATTTGAACACACCATCACAAAGTGATCTTGACAGGCGACGGGGACCAGGGAGAAGGAGAACTGACTTTTTGCGGGCTGCCGAAGAAGGCGAAATGACACAAGAGCAGTTTATGTTCTTAGTTGCCATCAATGCGTTTAAGGAAGCGAACGGAAGAACGTTCCCGACATGGACTGATGTCCTTGAGGTTGTGCGAAAACTCGGTTACCGAAAAACTTTGCCAAGTGAGTTGAGCCTAAGCGACAAAGTGCAAGATTGGACAGAAAGTTCGGACGCTCAGAGCGGGGTGTGAATTTTTGAATAAACGACCCGCGGGATTGTTTTTATGTGCTATTCAAAAAAATCCACGTTAATTTGAATATATTTGTGCCATTCTTCTGGAAGATCTTCTTCTGGAAAAATGGCTTGCACTGGACACTCGTCAACGCAAAGCCCACAGTCAATACATGTATCTGGATCAATGTATAACATTTCAACCTCGGCGAACTTTGCTTCGTCTTTCATTGGAAGAATGCAATCGACTGGGCAAACTTCAACGCAAGCTGTGTCTTTGGTTCCGATACAGGGTTCTGCAATAATGTGTGTCATGGGTACTTCTTCGTTCGAGTGAGTGATATAAGTTTAAAAAGTTACAGATTTTTATTATGGCAGGGTTTTGGTTCTGTGCCAAGGGCTAAAACACCATCGAGTTCAAAAGAAGAAACGACCCCAAATTGAGGTCGTTTCCGCTTGTGATCCATAGTGTAATAACGCTGGGGTTATTTTTTGCGTCGGCGGGAAGCCTTCTTGCGAGTAGCTTTCTTACGAGTAGCTTTCTTGCGAGTAGTCTTCTTTT
>CAZURP010000027.1:0-4729 GCA_964623715.1 uncultured Isosphaeraceae bacterium
AAGGGTAGAACGATCGACTATAACAATAATTTCCTGTTCTATGCCACTTCCTTCAACTTTTCCAAGGCTGGAAATGGTAAAAACGTTGCTCCGTGTGTCAAAGAGATTGTACATTTCCTCCACCATTGTCGGCTCAATCCCTGGAATGGCAAGATAATCGACAGGGCTCGTGATACCGCCTACGCTATTGTTTCGAAGGTACAGGATCTCTTCAACGAGTCGAGTATTCCCTGGTAACAAGCGGTACAAAATCTCCGAAGAAACAGTGTTGATATTCATTTTTCCAGGAGGAGCCTCGTGTGGGTGAAAGAGGCAAGTTTCAGCGAAAATTGTCTTCAACTGTTCGTCGGTAAGGTTGGTTACTCCTTCCGCATCACCGGAAATAGAGCGAAGTGTTTGCGTGAGAAGGGTGACAAGCGAAGACGAATCGCTCGATGCGAAGCTTAGTAGTGCATCAGCTTGCGCAGAATCAATCGCGAGTCGAAACTGAAGGGTCTCCGCATTTTCTCTGCGTAAATTGAGACGTGGGTGCCCACTGTCGGTGCCACCGCCTTCTACAGAAGAAACGGTAAGTAGTGACGCCCATCCGCCTTCAAGGTATTGGTCTGGCTCATCCCACGGCAAACTTTCGCCGCCGTCGTCTTCGTTTCCATCGAGGCGGAAATTCAAATTCCAATCCTCTCCACGAATATCGTCTGGCATAACACCAGCGATCAGTTCGAGTTCCGCGATTGATTGGAGCAAGCCGTTGCGAGGTTCATAACTTGTTTCCAACCCTAAATAGTAATCACGTTCAACGCCAAGGGTTCTTGGTTCATCGTCGGCATCGATCCAATCAAGGATTGATTCCATGACACCAAAGGCGAGGATTTCGTCAATGATAAGTTGGAAGGCGCCAAAGTTTTGCGTATTAATATTGAGTTTTGCGTGCTCGTCCATAGGACCAGCCCAGTCTTTACCCTCGACGTGGTGTCTGATATCCCACGTGGCTTTTCCCGCTTCGCCAGTTGCAATGTAGTCGAGGTTGTCGATGAGGGCGAATGCGCTCGATGGAACTGGCCTTGCAGTATGGTCTGCCATTGCAGCGATTGATGATTCGACGCCGGCGCGTGCTGCCCAACGAGCTTGAATTCTGTCGTGCACTTCAATGCCAAGCAGTGATTGCCTGTGCGAAAAAACCTGAATCGAAGAGGTCACTATTGCAGCGATACCTAGTGCCCAGAGCGAGAGCACGATGACCGAACCGCGTTGGTTGCTTGCTCTCATCATGGCGCAGGAATCTCGTGTTGGTTGCCGTCCGGATCAGTAATAATGATCGTTCCGCCCTTGCCGCCGCCACCGCTGCTACCACCTCCACCGGACCCTCCAGAATCACCAGTGCCACCGGAAGTGCCTCCGTCACCTTTTCCATCAGCGGCGCTTGTACCTCCGCTTTCTGCGCTTCCTCCGCTGTCAGAGCCAGTCCCTGAACCAGTACCGAGCCCGCCCCCTTGCCCATCGAAGTCACCGTTTTCAACTCGTGCATCGTCGACGAGTTGTGCGAGTAATGCGAGCTTGTCGTTGGGGGACCGCACTCGGTCAAGTGGTACAATTGTTCGAAGGGTTACGCTTGAAGTTGCGGTATCGTTTTCTTCCATACCACTGGAAGTAACGGTTACTCGAATCGCTTCAGGAATCCCATTTTCGTCAGAGTCCCATTGTCCAAACCACGAGGCGCCGTCAAAGGCTTCGAGTTGCAACGAAACAATCCCTTCAGCAATGGGTGTTGCAATGCCACCACCGATTGGGTTGTCATCGAGAATCGGGTCTCGCCTTTTCCACAATGCAAGGCCTGATTCGGTATCTTCAATACGGAATTGCGATTCGTATTCGAATCCTTCTCCGTTGAAATCTATTTCTTTGTTTGCTCGAAGGTTTCCGTTGAAGATAAGGAGTTCATCTCGGTCTACTTGTTCACCATTATGCCGAGTGGAAAAATCAGAAATCAACACTCGCGTTTCGAACAAATCCCCTCTGCGTAAAACAGTGATGGTTTCCTTTCGAATCGTTCGCAGCGCGGTGTCGCAACGAGAGTATGCTTCAAGGCGTTGCCGACTTATAGATTTTGCCGATCCAAGTTGAGAAAGTGATATTGTAATTCCGCCCAATACAATCGACGCCATCATGCCGGCAACGAGTAATTCAATGAGTGTGAATCCTCTTCGCATTAGTTGGAGTCCCTCGCTTCAATCTCTTCCCAATACCTTGCCTCGCGGTCAACAATTTCTGCGGGCAAGCGATCCACTGGTTCGCCATGTAAACGTGCAACTTCCGTTTCGATAGTAAGCGAGTGTTGCGTTCCAGCAGCATCCCAATAGAGTGTGACGATTGTGTGCACAGGAAGGTATTCAGAATCGCCGTCGAGCGAAATCTCGTAAGAGAAATCTTGGAAGGGGTATTCAAAACGGTCTGCTTTTGGGTATGCTTTTTCGTATTCGTCTGGTCCTACAACAAGCACCATCGAGATAAGTTCATCTGCGAGCCAAGAAGCCGTTATTTGCTTTTCGGCGTTTGCTTGTCTCGTCAGTGAACGGCTACTAATAGAGATGACCACTGCAAGCCCAACAGCAAGCATGGCAGAGCCGATGATGACATCGAGCAGCGCAAAACCTCGGCGTCTTTCTACCATTCTTCTTGTCCTCTTCCTTCGGAGTCAAGGTCAATTGGCATGAGTGGTTCGGTTCCCACACCATCAAGCCAAAGTTTAGGCCCAACTGCGTGAGGTGCGAGTGAGATCACTGACGATCGATTTTCCCAATCCAAAGTAATTTCAATAAGTGGTCTTGCTTCTCCCGGCGCTGCGGTGAGAGGCCACTGGGATGTATCGGTGTAGTCGCCATCGACAAACATAGAAAGCGATTCGCCTTCGAACCAACTTGGAAGATAGATTGGTTTTGCAAGTGGGTCGTATTCCCAGTACCGTTCTCCCTCGTCTTCTATTTTCGTTAGAAGCGAAAACTCTTTCGTCTCCATGTTGTACTGAAGAGCGGAGGGCTGGTTACTCGTCGCGTTTCTATGCGCGTACATCAACACAATATCAGCGATGCGTTCAGCTGTGAGGGTGAATTCTCTGCCTCGGTTTCCGGTGAGTCGGGGAAGCACTATTGCCGACATAATCCCAATCATGATGACGACGATGATTATCTCAAGAAGAGTGAATGCCTTTCGGTTGGAATCGAGTGCAGGGCGCATACATTATTGCGTGACATCTGCATTGATGTCTTCGCCTCCAGCTTCGCCATCTTCGCCCCAACTAATTACGTCGTAACTGTAGTTTACGTTTCCCGGAACAAGAATTTCAAAAGGGTTTCCCCAAGGGTCGACGAGGTCGTCTCTTTTTTGTAAGAACGGGCCTCCTGGTGCGCCGCCATCTTCTTGTGGAAGAAGAAGGAGTTCAAGATCGAAGTCATCAGTTACTTTTGAGAGTCCCATCTCAAGGTGGTACAGTTCGACAGCCTGTGCAATTGCACTTGCTTTTGATTTTGCGGCAGAATGTTTTGCTGAACCAACTCTGCTTAAGAGTTTTGGTGCAATCAACGTCGCAAGGACTGCAATAATCATAACAACGACGATGATTTCAAGAAGCGTGAAACCTCTTCTGTAAGTTCGGTTTGATTTTTGTTGGTTTATCATGGTATTTCCTATAACGTGTTTAGCGCACGAGAGATTGCAATTCAAGAAGTGGAAGAAGTATGGCAGCAAGCACAAAACACGCGAGCGATGCCATAACGATGAGTAAAACTGGAGGAAGGGCTTTTGTGAAAATATTCAGCGACGCGTTGACTTGCCGATCAAAAGCAGTTGCTGAATGAAGAAGCATGTCTTCAAGTTTGCCAGAACGCTCCCCAAGGTTTACAACTTGCACAAGGAGTGGGGGAAAAAGACCTGATCGTTCAAGTGGGTCTGCAAGGGGTTTACCACTTGAGACTTCATCTTGCACGGCATCGACCGCGTCTGCAAGTGCAGCGTTGCCAAGTGTGTCGCGAGTAATTCGAAGCGCGTCAAGAATTGGTAAACCTGCGGAAGTCAGTGTTCCAAGGGTTCGAGTGAATCGAGCGACTGCAACATCTCGAAGTAGTTTCCCAAGAAGGGGCAGCCTGAGTTTAGCCTTATCTAGTTTAAATCTGTTTTCAGGAACACCCACCCAGCTCTTCCAAGCAAAAATAACCGCGCCGAAGCCAACGATGATCCAGATCCACCAATTCAATATGAACGAAGCAAACCCCATGACAACGAGCGTTGGCCATGGCAAGACCATTTCACCTGCGAGGGGTTCTATAAGCCGAGGTACAAGGACAGTGACTAAAACAATGCCGCTGATTGCAATAAGCCCAGCAATAATTGCTGGGTACATAATCGCTCCGAGTAATTCTCTGCGCAATTCAAGCGAGCGGTCCATGAGGTCTGCGAGTTGATGCAGGATGACGCTCATTTGACCCGAAGCGTCAGAGGCACGGAGCATGCCAACGATTAAATCATCGAAGGGGTCCCCCCATTCTGCTGCTGCTTTGTACATTGGGTCGCCAGCTTCAACGCACGCGATGAAGTGGTCGAGTACGTCGCCAGCTGCGGGCGTGGCTTGTCTTCGAATCGTCCTCAGCGCTTGCATGAGCGGTAAGCCCCCTTCTTGCGCGGTCGGCAGCTCTCGAATCATGGAGGTAAGGTTGTCGATATTGAGAAAAGAAATAAC
>CAZURP010000027.1:4739-11606 GCA_964623715.1 uncultured Isosphaeraceae bacterium
CGCGGTCGCAAGCTCTCGAATCATCGATGTAAGTTCAATTTTTGATAATCGTTTTCGTCGGGTCTTTGTTAGGCCGGGTAGTTTGTCGGTGGCTTTCACCTTTTCAACTTTAGTTGCGGTTTCTCCACGACTGCTGAGTTGTTGAATAACATCGGCACGGTCTCTTCCCTTGAGTACTCCGCTTCTCGCTTCACCACTCGTCGTAATTGATTGAAAACGAAAGTCCACCATGCAAGTTAAAAGTCACTCTCAACATCTTGTGTTGCTCGTAAGACTTCTCCGATGGTTGTGATTCCTTTAACGGCCTTCTGTATTGCATCTGATCGCATGGTGATGTGAGAATCAGGAAGGAGGAAAGAAAGTTCTGACGCTGTTCTGTTGTCTGAAATTGCACCGCGAACTTTGGGGTCTATAACAACGAGTTCAAAAAAACCAACTCGACCCCTGAATCCAGAATTGTTGCATTTGTCGCAGCCTTCACCAATCCACATGCCTTCGCTAAACAAAGGCAATTCATTTGCAGTTAATCGGTGCGATAGATCGGAGGAGAGCGGTACTTGTTTCTTGCAATCATTGCAAATTTTCCGACCGAGCCGTTGTGCAAGCACGCCTTCTAGTACTGAGGCAACGAGGTACGGTTCAACACCCATATCGACGAGCCGTCCAATGGAACTTACAGCGTCGTTTGTGTGAATGGTTGAAAAAATAAGGTGACCTGTGAGTGCTGAACGAATTGCGATGTCCGCAGTTTCTCCGTCTCGAATTTCGCCGACAAAGATTATGTCAGGATCTTGGCGAAGAATGGATCGAAGACCAGCAGCAAAGGTGAGCCCGCGTTTTGGATTGACGGGAATTTGGTTAATGCCGGAGAGCTCATACTCAACTGGATCTTCGATAGTAATTATTTTTTTTCGAGGGTCGTACAATTTATTCAACGCCGCGTACAGTGAGGTGGTTTTACCTGAGCCGGTTGGGCCAGTGACGAGAACAAGCCCGTGTGGCTTTGCGATCAATTTGTCCATCTTGTCCTGCATTGCTTGATCCATTCCCAAGGAGAGCAAGTCAAGTGGCAGTGTGCTTTTGTCAAGAATACGCATGACAACCGATTCGCCGTAAAGTGTCGGGACAGTTGAAACACGGATGTCGACTTTTCTTCCTTCAAAACGAAGTGCGATGTGACCATCTTGGGGAACGTATCGTTCGGCAATGTTCATGGACGACATGATTTTAATTCGACCAGTGAGTGCCGCTTGCAAGTGTTTTGGTGGGGGAGTTTGCTCAGCAAGTACGCCGTCGATTCGGTATTTAACTTTCAGCTCTGTCTCGAACGGTTCAATGTGCACATCACTTGCGCGTTGTTGAATAGCTTCAAGAAGAAGAAGGTTTACCAGATTAATAAGCGTTGGCTGTTCAGCCATGACGAGAATGTTGTCAGTTTCAATCGCGTCAACGTTGTGATCGAGGTTATCACCCTCGTCAGCATCGCCACCAAGACTTTCGGCCATGCGTGCAGCGGTGGTGCCGTAATGCTTGCGCATCAGTTCAGAAAAAAGTTCTTTTACCATGCCACATCTTGTGATTGGCAACTGTGTGATTGTCGCGATTTCGTCTGATGCTTCTATGTCAGTCGGGTCAAGCATCGCGATAGTAAGCCGACCATCTTCGAATGAAATTGGTAGCACTCGAAGCCGAACAGCAAGCTCTGCGTCGAGCAGTTCTATTATGCTGTCTTCTATTTCAAGTGCAAGGTCGATCCACTGCAATCCCATTTTTTCGCAGGCAGACTTTGCATCCGATGGCGATGTATTGCTATCGATGCTTTCTACACTTGTCATGCTTACTTCAGGTTCCATATTGTTTTTGCAAGATCAACTGCCTGGCTTCCCTTTGTTGCTCCAGCCTTGGCCGTCTGGCTTGCTCGTCCCTTTGCCTTTGCCACCGCCTTTCCCTTTTCCTTTGGAGGCGGAATTTCCACTTAAACTAAGTCCACCTGCAGGACCGTTCCCGCCAGTTCCAGGGGAAGAAGGTTGCTCTGCTCGGGGAACCCACCGGCGCGAACCGTCGAGTTCAAGAAATTGTTCCGTTGTGAGAAGTGCACGAAGCATTTCAATGTACTCTTTTCCGAGTGCTTCGCGTTTCTTGTAAACAGCTCTTGTTGGGTCATCAAGTTTTTGTGGAGTTCCACCACTTTTTCGGATTTGTCCAGCTTGTTCTCGATGAAGTTGGGCTTCGGGTTCGAATTTTCGTGTGAGCCCGAGGAGTTTGAAGTTAAGCGATGCAAGTTCTTGCAAGTACACGCCCTCAAGCGCGTAAATTTGCGCAATAATTTCAGGTTCGTACGCAGGATTTTCAGCGGCTTGGCGGAAGAGTCTTTGTGCTGGAGTTCGCCTATATATTCGTACGTACCCACGCTTCAGTGCACGCTCACGGAAGTCTTCACTGTCTTGAGCTGCGAGTTGGCTAGAGAGAATCTCGATGTAGCGGTCGTTTAAATCCCGTACTTCAACGCGTGCTTTGGTGAGATCATCTCCTAATCGAGCATCTCGGGCATCGTTTCCCGAGAGTATGTTGTCAAACAATTTTTTTGGATTCCCTTGCAGGATTGAATCGCGATTTCGCATCGCGCTATCAAGCGCAAGGGCGTATTCAGCGAGTGAATCAGCGATGGCATTTTCAGCAGCAGGTGAGAGTTTGCAATCGCGCGAGATGATAAACAAATCGACTGATTCTCCACTGAGCCTTCCTCTTCGCATGTTTTTTTCTCGATAGAGGCGTTGCGAAAAACCATCCCACAAAGCGCGTTGCTCTGGAACAAGAATCGCTTGAATATTTTCGAGCAATCCACCGTCAAGTTGTCTCTTCTCAACGAGCCAATCGCCAAGCGTGTTTAGGACAGGCTCGAGTGGTTCTTTACTGTTTGACGGTGGCTTTGCACGCATTTCTTCGGCAACAGAATTTAATCGCTCTTGCGTTCGAGCCCAACCAAGATCAAAATCGTCTGCGTAAGAATAAAACATCGCTTCCACGATGACTTCCTGTGATTCCTCAAGGTACAGTCCTTCGGCAAAAACCACAAGGTCGCGGGATAAATACGCGGGTTGCATTGCTTCCGCCATATATTCCATCTGTGCGAGTGTGTTTTGCGTCGCTAAAAGCGAGGAAAAACCCGCAATAGCAGCGATAAAGAGTGTTTTTAGTGTTTTTTTGATCATTCTTGGGTCCTTCTCATTGCATGAGGTAAAGTGCTTCAAAACGCGCCGAAAGAGTACTTTCGGTTGGAACATGCGGGGAGTTCAACGCACTTGAACAATAAATATGACGGTCGAAGTTGAGTTTTATGCTATCGGACGGCATATTTAGGCGGGGGTGACAGTTCTTTGTTCAATTCTTTTTTCGAATGTGTCTTGGACGATTCTATTGACGTAAATGGACGGCGTGTGGATTTGGTCCGGGTCGAACGAACCAGTTGGGACAATTTCTTCAACTTCTGCGATGGTAACCTTGCCTGCCATGGCAACCATTGGATTAAAGTTACGTGCGGTTTTGCGGTATATCAAGTTGCCTGCTTCATCCGCCTTCCATGCTTTGACGAGTGCGATGTCTGTGACAATTCCCCGTTCAAGGACGCATGTTTCGCCTTCGAAATCCATCGTTTCTTTGCCTTCTGCAACGACAGTGCCAACGCCGGTTTTTGTGTAAAAGCCACGAATGCCTGCACCGCCAGCACGAAGGCGTTCGGCGAGCGTTCCTTGAGGGCAAAATTCAATTTCAAGTTCTTCAGCCATAAACTGTCGCTCAAACTCTGCGTTTTCACCAACATAGGAACTCAGCATTTTCTTAATCTGTTTTGTTTGTAAGAGCAAGCCCAAACCCCAGTCATCGACCCCGGCATTATTCGAAACGCAAGTAAGGTCTTTCGCGCCACTCTCTCGAAGCGCAACGATGAGATTCTCGGGTATTCCACAGAGTCCAAACCCTCCGACTGCGACCATCATGCCATCGAACGTGAGCCCTTCAAGTGCGGTCGTTGGTGAGGAAAAAATCTTACTTGTCATGTTTGGCATCATACGCCAACAGGAGTCACAAAGGGGGTTCAGCCCTGGCGGATCCACCGCACAAGTTGAAGCACGTTTGGCGGTTTTCCTTGCATGAGGACTCCGATTCTGAAAATTCTCGCGCACATCCATACCATTGCGACCACAGAAGCAAAACCGATGACGATGGAGAGGATAATTTGCCAGAGTGCGACCGGTTCGGTGGATGCGGTCACGCGCAGAATCATGACAAAGGGCAGTAGTGGCGGGGTGAAACTTGTGATGGTTGCAATCAGGCCATTTGGATGTTCAGCGAGTACAGGCCAGAGTGCCATTGGGATTATCAAAATAAGCATGATTGGACCCATAAGTGATTGCGCATCTCGCAGTTCGGTGACAGCGCTACCGACGGCTGCCATTATGGTTGCAATCATGAAGTACGCGATGATGAAATAGACACCAAAGAGGGTGAGGTGCATCATTGGCACTAAATCCATCATCGCAAAAGCGACAAGCCCCGCGATCGCGGCTGAACCGTACATGCCCAAAATGACAGCGCTGACGCCTGCTTGCCCTAAAATTTTCCCAGCAAGAAGTTGCATCGGGCTGATCGCGCTCAAGAGCACTTCCATTACTTTGTTGGCTTTTTCTTCAATGGTTGTCGTGAGCAAATAGTTTCCACTCGTGAACGTTGCGATCCAGAGCAACATCATGAACGCCATCGGGATGATTTTTCGTGCAACCTCGTTGTCTTCTGCTTCAGCACCATCGTCCGAGATACGAGTTGCAAATGTGCGTGGCCTTCGCGTGAGTGCGCGGATTTTTTTTGGTATGTGCCCAAGGCGTTCGAGTCGAATATCAACAACCGCTCGAGCGGCAGCGGAACTCAATATGTCGGTGTGGTTCGGCGAGAAACTGCTCGGGATAAACACTTCTAAGCGCTCTTCGGAATCCGTTGAGATCAACAGCGATTCCGGAACAACGATAAAGCCAGCAAGTTCTTCTGCTTGTACGAGTTGTTTTAGTGCATCAACTGTTTCGCCTTCTGCGGAAACTATCTCAACGTCGGTGGCTTTGCCAGAAGTGTTGTTGAGCATTGCATTTGCAATTGGATCGTTTGTTATCACTTCTGGCAATTGAGCAGTGATTTCCTGTATTTCCGTATCACCGATGGTGAGTTGTTGTTTGATCTCTTCGATTACATCGATCGAACCAACGACAGCGATTTTTCCTTGCAGTGGCGTGTTGTTCGACTCCATCATTAGTGGAATGACAACAATGAACAATCCCATCATAAGAATAGGCATGATGATTGCACCAAACAAAAAAGCTTTTGTCATTGCCGTATGGCGAAATTCTCTCCAAGCGACTGTGAGTGTTTTACGCATGTGCTAAATCCTCACGTGCTTTCTCTGCGGCTTGGGTTCCTCTTCGTTGCGCGACTTGTTCGATGAATATTTCGTCGAGGGTTGGCTTTACAAGTTGCGCGCCAAGAACCGGTGCAGTGGTGACGACTGCTTGCAGGACGTCCGAAGGGATTGCGTGTTCTTCGAGCCGCAAGAGAACTTTTCCATTTTTATCAATGGCGGTAGTATTCGACACGCCCTGTATCTTGGAAAAATCGGCACTGCGTTCTACGGGTTCAACTTCAATCGTCCGAGGATCGAACTGATCCCGTATGGATTCAATCGTGCCGTCAAGCACTTTCGTGCCTTGGTCAATCATGACGATTCGATTGCAAATTTGTTCTGCTTGCGGAAGGACGTGGGTTGAGAAGAGAATGGTTTTTCCCTCATGGTGCAATTCATCGATAATTTTTCCAATGACTTTAGCGTTGACTGGGTCAAGACCAGTAAAGGGTTCATCCAGAATAATCAGTTCGGGGTTGTGAATAATAGAAGCAAGGAATTGCACTTTTTGTTGCATACCTTTGCTCAGTTCTTCGCATTTTTTATGTTGCACTTCAGGAAGTTCAATCCGTTCGAGCCAATCAGTGATTTGTTTTTTTAGAGGAGCGCCTCGCAGTCCTTTTAGATTTGCGATGTACTGAATGTATGCGCCGACTTTCATCTTTCGGTAGATCCCACGTTCTTCGGGGAGGTAGCCAATTCGATCTTTTGCAAGGAGGGCTTTTGTGCCGAGCACATCGATGGAACCCGAGTCTGCATGAATGATTGACATAATCATTCGGATGGTTGTGCTTTTTCCTGCACCATTTGGACCGAGGAATCCACAGAGAGAACCTGTTGGAATCGTTAAGTCAAGATTTTTTACAGCGTGGTTATCACCGTACGACTTACAAACAGATTGGAGCTCTATTGCTGGGTTCATTGTTTTTCGGGCACTGAAGGTTGTAACGCTTTGATTTGGTCAGGGAGTGTAAAGATGTAATCAGGTAGTGTATCGATGGAGATCAGATCAATGCTGAAGGTGACTTCGGAACCGTCTTGATCAAACACAACAGAGTGGAATAGTAACAAGTTTTTGACCCGTCTCCACTCCCTGAAAAAGACATTAATAGTCACTTCTCCATGCGGTGTTTTTTCAGTTGTTCTTCGTCCACGTGGCCTGAATGTTTCTTTGGAAAAGAAGGCAGTTTCACTTTGTGCGTTTTCGCTGGAGATGAGAACTTTCCAGCATGCTTCGCCGTCGAATTCTTCGTCGCCAAGAATTACCATGTTGTTGATTTTTGCGGGCAGCATGGTGAACCATTCGAGCCAATTGATTTGACGTACTTTTTGCGTGAGCGCGTTTTGGTCAAGAAGGCCCCATGTGAGGGTCTGGTCAGTGTTGAAATTTTGTTCCCAAGCGGTTATTCCGTCGCTCCCGAATT
>CAZURP010000028.1:0-11512 GCA_964623715.1 uncultured Isosphaeraceae bacterium
GAAGGTTTGCAACTTCGATGTTACATCAGCACGAAAGTGCTTCTGGTTTTTGGTTTGCGTGTGGGTGCGTATTACCTGCGTACACTTTTAGTCGGCGGAACATATCGCGCCCAAGTTTTGTTTTTGGAAGCATACGGCGGACAGCTTGCTCAATAATTCGCTCAGGGTGTTTTTCAACCATGTCGCTGTATTTGTGTGCTCTTAAACCGCCTGGGTAGCCACTGTATATAAGTTGTGTTTTTTGTTCGAACTTTTTACCAGTCATTGTGACTTTTTCAGCGTTCGTGACGATGACGAAGTCGCCTGTGAGAACGTGCGGAGTCCACTCGGGGCGGTGCTTACCCATGAGGTGGGTTGCGATAGTCGTCGCCATGCGACCGAGTGTTTGACCTTCAGCATCGACGAGCCGCCAATTTGGTTCGACTTCGCCTTGTTTTGCAAATGTTGTTTGACGTGGCATAATCTGAATTCCTTCTGTGCCCAAAAAAGAGGGCGAACAGGGAAATGTACCGAAAATCGTGCATTTTGTCAACTCCGCAGATGGTATTATTCGGGCATGAAACAACATCGAGCACCCTTCATAAAACTAGCGTGGGGCTTCATTATTCTCCTTGTACTGGGTGCTGCAGTGCTGCAAGCATTGCCCGAAAAAGTCGAAAAAGGCGATTCTGAGGATCCGACTGGGCTTGTCATGGTGCAATTGCAGGCAGAGTACATGTTAGGTGTGGCAGAATTACTTGGAGCAGACCAAGAGATTGCGAGCCAGGCGGTACTTCTCGATGCCGGAACGGTCGGACAAAGACAGCGATATATGGCATTTATGCTTGCCCTTGGCGACAAAAGTGCCGCAAAACAGTCCGCGTTGAAAATGCATACCGAGTTGGTTGAGGCAGGCCTAAAACTTACAGAACCTCAATCGAACACACAGGAAGCCCTTGATGCGCTCGCTGATGACCTTCATGTGCTTCCAAGTGATAGTTATTCGCTCAAGGAGTCTCTTGGATGGTTTGGCGAGTTGGTGGAAGCTGATTCTACGCAACGCGCGGCATTGGATGCTTCTGCTGGGAAGAAAGTGTTGTACGCGGGCGTACTTGTTGGGTTCATCTTTGTTGCGTCTGGATTTGGTTTTGTCGGTCTGGTCATCATGCTCGTTCGACTGCTTCAGCGTAGGGTTCGCACGGGTATGGTTGATGTCTCTCCTCGTCACGGAGTGTACGCAGAAGTTTTTGCTTGGTGGTTGTTCGTGTTTACAGTCTTGATGTCTGTTGCGGGCATCTTGGCGAATACGATTTCAGAGGGTAACACGATCCTTGAAATGGTATTTTCTCTAGTGGCATTTTTTGGAAGCTTAGTGGTGCTGCTCTGGGCAAGGTACCGCGGAATAACTTGGAACCAAATTCGAACAGACATCGGGTGGCGTTGCGAGGCGGGTGTTTGTAAAGAAATTTGGATGGGAGTTATTGGATACGCGATGATGCTTCCGATTCTTGCAGTTGGTGTTTTTATCACAATGGTGTTGATGTTGATTCAGGGCGCATTTTCAGGCGGCGCGGGCGCGGATCCGTTTGGAGGCACAAGTGGCGGGGCACATCCTATTGTGCTCGAAATAGCGCATGGGAATTTCCAGCTGCGCGTCTTGCTCGTTGTCCTCGCAACAGTTGCTGCGCCCATTGTTGAGGAAACAATGTTTCGTGGAGTGTTGTATCGACAGTTGCGAACGATGTTTCGAAGTTGGGCGCTCGTTGTTAATGTCGCAGTAAGCGTTCTCATCACTTCGTTTATCTTTGCGGCAATTCATCCCCAAGGTTGGATTGCTATTCCTGCGCTGATGGGTATCGCAATTGGCATGAATCTCATGCGAGAGTGGCGCGGCTCGTTACTTCCATCTATGCTCGTGCATAGCATCAGCAACGGCCTTGTTACGAGCCTGATGCTCATTTTCCTCAGCTGACTTTTCGTTTTTCAAAGTGACAGTCACTTTGAAAAACGTTTTTCTGGTTAATGGGGGCTGTCCCTTTTGGGGATTAATTGATTGAGAGGGTGGGGCGGTCAGGGGTTGCGTTTTCGGCAGATGCGGCGAGGTTGTCACAGACAGTGTCGAATGCGTTTGACATTGTCTCGTTGATAGCCCAATTTCGGAGTGGTTCGCCAGTATCAGCGGCAACACGCATATCTGGGTGAATAGGGATTCCGCCAAGATACTCCAAGTTCATAGCAGCCGCCATTTGCTCACCCCCGCCACGGCCAAAGATGTCGTACTCCTTGCCATCATCAGCAACAAAGTAAGACATGTTTTCGACGAGCCCTAGAATTGGGACTCCGAGTTGTTGGAACATGCGTACTGCACGTCTTGCATCGTCTTGCGCAACAACTTGTGGTGTGCACACGATGACTGCGCCAGTGAGTGGGAGGAGCTGCGCGAGTGAAAGCGGAACATCACCAGTTCCCGGCGGAAGGTCAACAATCAAGTAGTCAAGCTCCCCCCATTTGGTTTGGGTTGCGAGTTGGCTAAATGCACTGTGTGCTCGGGGACCGCGCCAGATAAGCGCACGGTCTGGCTCGACAAGTTTGCCAATTGTCATCGCTTCAATACCATGTACGTGAAACGGAAGCAAAAAACCTTCTTCAGCTTGCGACTCTTCTCGGTGCAATCCAAGCATCGTTGGCATCGAAGGTCCATAGATATCTCCATCAAGCAAACCAACTTTGTGCCCTTGGCGCGCAAGACCAACAGCAAGCGTTGTTGCAACAGTCGATTTACCAACACCCCCTTTGCCAGCTCCGACAGCAATAATTTTTTTCACATTTGGCAGAGGATTTGTTTCATCTTTTACGCGCTCGTTTGCGCTTCGAGTATCTGCAGAAAAAGTCACTTCGATTGCGCCAACAGGCTCTTTGCACTCGCTTGAAGTTGCTCGAATTGCATGTTCAATTTGTTCGCTAAATTGCGCTCGCACCGGGCTATCAGCTGAAGCGAGTTCGATTTCAATAGCAATTGAATCGCCGTCTGTGCGAATATCTTTGACCATGCCTGCAGTGACAATGTCCTTTCCAGAGTCAGGATCGATGATTTTGCCGAGGGCGCTGCGAAGATTTGCGGGTTGTAGTGTCATTTTTTGCCTTTCATCTGGGAAACATGGCATTATATAGGGGCAAAGAGCCGTTGTATATTTTGAACAAACAAAAGGAACTGCATAATGATGTTACACACAACAATACTCGCAACACTCGCTCTCTCAAGTATGGCATTCAGCGCACCTCCCGCGGATGATTTGCTTTCTGGACCAACCCTCCAAAAAGAAGAGGTAACAAACGAGGATATGCTTTCTCGAAAGTTGCAAGAAACGGGAAAATCCATAAAACTCGATGCGCACAAACAACAGCGAACGTGGTTAAAAATACTGAGAACAATAGAGTTATCTGATGAGCAACAAGTCAGCATCCGAACAGTACTCGAGGAACTGCAGGTCGAACAAAAAGATTTTCAAAAAAAATACGGCAAGGAAGTAAAAGAATTCCGTCAGAAAAAACGCTCGATGAATAAAATGGATGAAAACTTGAGTACCGACGACCGAAAGCGTATGATGGAGTTAATGGAACTCGCACCTGACGTGACGGCGTACCAAGAAAAAGCTTGGGTTCTACTTACCGTTGACCAACAAAAAACATTTCAAACAAATTATCAAAAACATCTAGAAGAAGAAGCAAAGCGTCTTGAAGAAATGAAAGGGAAAAAACATCCCAAGAAAGACGGCGACGGTCGAGGGTTTGGTCCTGATGACTCGCCATCTAAAGATAGAGGAAGACGTCCAGGCGACAAAGACAATTAACCTTACTCTACGATTCGATTACTTGGAACACGATCGCTCTCAATGCGGTCGTGTTCTCTTTCGGGAGTTTCTCTGTGTGATAAATCAGTATTGTGCGAAGTCGAAAAGATAGTGTCACCACTGTTGTTTGGTTCGGGTAAGCCTTTTTGCGTATTTTCGAGCAAGTCAGGACCAGTAACAACTTTAATTCCCGTCATGGCTTTTTTCCATGCACGCGTCAGTGCTTCGAGCAATGCAAAATATCGTTTGTGTTGAAGGTCGATGGAATTGAATTCTTCAACGTTTACATACTTATACCCATCCCAAAGAACAATACCCCTAATTCGATGTTGAATCCCATGTTCATCTGTCCACTTTGCTTTCATTGCAGCATTTGCATCGCGGAGAAAAACTTCATCAGGAATCGGAAATCGCTCCTCTTTGTTTTGACCACAATACGTTGGTGAAATAAAAACATACACGGGAATAGTTCCACGAGCTTCTCGCAAGACCTCACTGACGTGTTTTTCAATTCTCTTTGTAACGTTCTTCTCTGGAGTGCAGTTGTAAATGTATGGATAGAGTGCTCGGCTGCTCTTGATTAGAGGTTCTAAAGATAGACCTTGGTTGAGCCATGACTGTTGTGTGTTTCGCAATGTTGGCAGGCCGTAGTATCCCCACTGTGCTTCTGGACGAATTGAAGTGGCGATTTCTAATCCTTGCACATAGACAGAAATGATTTGATTGAGCCGTTCCTGTGTAATAGTTTCTGCCTTGAGTTCGTCCCACCACGGTCTCTCGTAGTCCAATGCAACTGGTCCATTGTAATTTTGAGGAATGTTCTGGGAAACCCATTCATAAAAGCGAGTAATCTCATCTTCTTCAAGAATTCCGTCGATATTCGTGTCTATTCCTCCAGAATATTTCACCGGCAACCGAAAAATTCCCACGTTAGTTGTGTACGCAATAGTCTGGTTATCTTGATTGGCTGCAGTCCACTTGATTCCGTTTAGAATCACAGGATTCCAATCAGCAAAACACCCGGCTGACCAGAGCGTGGAAAGAGAGGTGAAAAACAGGGTAAACAACGCTCGCATCGCGACTTATTATAGGCTATTTAATAAACTGCTGGCGAGTCATGCATCGCATTAAACCGATAACATCGGAGATACTTTTATGGACCGCGTAGAAATATATATTGAGATTGTTCTCGCTCAGCCCCTCTTGTTACTTCCGATTGTTGCACTGCTCCTATTTATTGCTGTCGTGCCCGATGAGAAGAAACTTTTCCTGTCGCTCGTCATTCTTGTTCCATGGATTACAGTTGCGAGGTGCCAAGGGTTGGGAGAAATCGCAGCTGCTGCGAAGTTGACATCGGGCGGTGCGTACTTACTAATTGCGTACACCGCTTGGAGGCACCCTAGCGAAAAACGCACGCTTCCAATCATTTTGTGGCTGTATCCACTCACCGCTTTCTTATGGCTCTTTATGATTCTAACAACCGACGACGCTGCAGTAGCAATTGGCCTGCGAGTACAATGGTTGCTCGTAACAATCGCCGCGCTTCTGTTAGTAAAAACAATTACTACCTACGAAGATTTCTTACGAGTGATTAATGGACTGACTGTTGGATGTTTTGTTGCAATTCTTATTCCGCTTTCAGCGTTGTTGATGGATCCAGCGGCAGCCTTTGCAAGAGGTATAGGTCGCTTTGAACCACATGGCGCAAACCCAAACCAAATCGGAATGTTGTTTGCACTGTCTGCACCATTAATCGGTCTTGCGATGATGATTTGGAAAAAGAATTCCTTGCGGCCGGTGCTTGTGGTTATGTTGTCACTTTCGATTGGTATGGCATTATTGACAGCAAGTCGAATGACGGCACTATCGATTCTCATGGGCATGCTCCCAATAATTTTGCTCTTGACGAAACGCCCCGTTGTTACGGTGCTCGGGCTAACGATAGGCGCTGCTGTGCTGATGTATCTTATGTCTATGGTGGAGGCAGTTTCTCTCGACAGGCTCGGTTCGCTAGAATCAGGTCGTACAGAAATTTGGTCGATTTATATTCGAGAAGATTTTGCGCGTCGCCCCTTTGTGGGTCTGTTGGGAACAGCAGGGCAGTCGTATTTTGGATCGAATTCCGTAGGTCAGCATCCGCACAGTGCTTGGTTTAGCATCATGTACCAGGGTGGATTGGTGTTGCTTATTCCATTAATTTCAATGGTGGCGTATTCCACGATGGCTAGTTATAAGGTTTGGAAAAACAGAATGTATCTGGGCGGGAACTCCCTCGTCTACAGCGTGATGTGTATGCTCCTTATTGCCATGTATTTGCAGGGATTCTTTAACCAAGTAGTGTACTGGCCTACCTATACTTGGTCGTTTATGCATGTTGTCTTGGCAGGTTTGTTTATAGCAATTTGGAAAGACATAGAGTTTAGTGGTGTCGATTACGCTTTCCCTTCGGAAGAGGACTATTATCAAGAACCAGAGGAATTCGAAGAATCAGAAGAAGAACCTTTAGAGGATTTCACTGCTCGGTAATGGAATCACCGCGAGCCCTTTCTATGGTTATTGAGCGGTGTTTATTGGCTCTAAAAGGGGGGTAGCACCCGAGCTTGGACACCTTCTTCTGTTTTAGAGAATATGCTCTTGCTTTAGGGTATGAAACTCACTAAAATCGGTCGTTTCGGCACAATTTGTGTCCGACAGTGGTTCGTAACCTTCTTTTCACCCCACCCTTAGAACGGAGTTCATCCAACATGTCCACAGGCAACCTCATCGCCCCTCACGGCGGTACTTTGGTCAACAGATTTGCAGAAGGCAACCTTGCCGAAGAAGCAGCAAATCTTCCATCAATTACCCTTTCAACCAAGCAAGCATGTGATCTTGAAATGATCACAATTGGTGCATTTAGCCCGCTTACTGGTTTTTGCAAAAAAGCTGACTTTGAGTCAATCTGTAAAGATATGCGTCTAGCGGACGGCACTGTTTGGCCAATTCCAATCACTCTTGCTGTAGACGAAGATGTGAAAAACACACTTACTGAAGGTGGCAAAGCTGCTCTCTACCACGCAGACGGCACGTTCATGGCGATTATCGATTGCGAAGAAATCTACGCACACGACAAAGCGCTCGAAATTCCAAACGTTTTCGGTACACAAGACGATGCGCACCCTGGTGCAAAGCAAGTCATGGACGAAGGCGAATGGCTCGTAGGTGGTGACATCCACGTTGCAACGGTAACACCAGAAGTTGAACCGGGCGAACAATTCACAGAATACCGACTCGCTCCTGCACAAACTCGCGAAGATTTTGCAAAGCGCGGTTGGAAAACTGTAGCAGCGTTCCAAACACGTAACCCAATTCACCGTGCGCACGAATACCTCTGCAAATGTTCACAAGAAATTTGCGACGGTCTTTTGATCCACCCACTCGTTGGCGAAACAAAAGAAGGCGATATTCCAGCGGACGTTCGTATGGATTGCTACAACACAATCATAGACAACTACTTTGTTCGTGATTGCACAGCACTTTCAGTCATGCCAGGCGCAATGCGTTACGCTGGCCCACGCGAAGCAATCTTGCATGCCCTCATCCGTAAGAACTACGGTGTAACACACTTCATCGTTGGTCGCGACCACGCTGGTGTTGGTGATTACTACGGTACATACGACGCACAAAACATCTTCGACAACTTTACCGCTGACGAAATCGGCATCGTTCCACTTAAATTTGAACACGCTGCATACTCACTTAAAGCGCAAGGCATGGTTAGCTCCAAAACATTCCCTAAACTTGAAGGCGACCAAATCTTCTTGTCAGGAACAAAAGTTCGTGCATTGCTCGAACAAGGCGAACGACCACCAGCCGAATTCTCACGTCCTGAAGTTGCAGACGTTCTCATCGAATGGGCAACATCAACAGTAACCGCATAACTTACGAAAAATTTTTCATAAAGGAAAAACAAATGGCTGAACAAGTAGCAACAAACATTACATTTCACGAAGGCACAGTGTCTGCTGAAGAACGAGTAAAGAACATGGGTCAAAAGGGTGCAACCTTTTGGTTCACAGGTCTTTCAGGTTCAGGCAAAAGTACAATTGCAGTTGCAGTTGAACAAGTGCTTTTGAGCCGGGGTAACCACGCTTACCGTCTTGACGGTGACAACATCCGCATGGGTTTGAATAAAAACCTCGGCTTCTCCCCTGAAGACCGAACCGAAAACATTCGCCGCATCGGTGAGGTTTCAAAACTGTTCGCAGACGCTGGTGTACTTTCAATCGCAAGTTTCATTAGTCCTTATGCAGAAGACCGCGACGCAGTTCGTGCGCTCCACGCAGAAAACGATGTACCTTACTTCGAGTGCTACATTGATTGCTCACTCGAAGCTGCTGAAGAACGCGACCCAAAGGGTCTATACAAGAAAGCTCGTGCTGGCGAAATCAAGGTTTCACTGGTATCGACGCTCCTTACGAAGAACCAGCAAACGCTGAACTTCACTTGAAAACACATGAAGATGACCTAGAAACATGTGTTGCAAAAGTTATCGAGTTCATCGATGCGCAAAACCTTTTTGCGTAATGTAATCCACTGAAATGTGGGGACATTCACAAAAACCACCGCAATGCGGTGGTTTTTTTGTGGGTGTCCCCCTTAGCGTGCATTGGTCGTATTTGGCGAGACAGCCACGGGATTACGCGCCACCATAGACGACGACATCATCAAACGATTCCATCATCTTTGGTGTGACTTCACCACTTGTTGGACTCAGCAAACTCGACGTAGGATTTGTAACATCGATTTCTTGGTCTGTGTGGATTTGCTCGTTTGCAATCTCCATGTAAATATTGTCTGGTCCTGCAGACAGCAACATGTATCGCCCGCGAGAAGTGCCCCAAGCAGTGCCGTTATTGAATTCATCACTAGCGTTGAGCGTGTCGATTTCCCAAAAAGTAGGGTGCGCGAGCATGAGGGTTAACCATGCAATTTTTGCTTCATCGTCGACTATGGCTGGCCCAATAATGCTTCCGTTTGCGTTAATGGAATCTTGAAAATGATCATCCATGCCTGGAAGATCAAATTGCGGGAGTCTGTTGTTTGCCGCATCATCAATAATCACACCGTTCTTACGACCAGCACGAAGATAAATAACTGGAATGTCCCATGCATCAACGAGGGATGGATATTCGAACGACCCAGCGTTGTTGGCGTCGAAAGGTGTGTACCGTAGGTCGCTTGATTTTGGGCTGAAGTAAGGTTCGTAGACCCGACCATTAATCCAAGGTCCTTCGCCAAACCGCGAGTCGTTAAAAGCGATGTCCCACGTTAATCCACTGGCTGGGTCATTGATAGTGTTGAGCACTGTTGCGGTGTCTGCAAAGTCAGCGTACTCGTCAAGAACAGTCTGGGGGGACTGACTATTCACAGCACGCGCGCCGCCCATCAATTCGAGCAAAGCGTTTTGTGCGGAAGTGATAGTTGTCCCATCCACAGCAGAATCTGGAAGCAATCCAGGGTAGCGACCGTGGTCGAGCGCGAATTCATCGCACGCACGAGCAAACGATTGCATCAAACTTGACGTCTTCGTTTTCTTTGCAGTTTCTTGTACCTTCTGAAGAGCAGGGAGTAAAATGCTCGCAAGGACTGCAATGATTGCAATCACAACGAGGATTTCAATGAGGGTGAAGCCGAGTCGGCTGTTTGTTTTTGGGTGTGTCATGAGCGTCGTTCCGTGTAGTTAAAAGCAAGCTGGTGTCTAGCCACGCTCATCCGCAGATACAGGGTACGCGACTTGGCGTTATTTTTCAATAGAAACACCAAAAATAGCCCCAAGGAAGTGTGGGAGCGAGTTTTTGATGAATTGTTCAACGCATTGGTTGGTGTGAGTGTCGTCTATGCCCCAAAGTGCGCATTTCAAATCAACAAACTCGGGGTCGCCTTGGATTCGGTAGGCATGGTCTACAAGCAGAATTGTTTCGAGTTTCGGCGAAAGGGCAGCGGTCGCCGCATTGACTTCGGGCTGTCCGATACAAATGGTGGGGCGAGTGCGTAGTTCGGTATCGTTGAGGTACCACAAGTCGCTGCACACAAGTGGCCAGGGTGGCCCGGGAATTTCATGTTGCTCCATCCATGCAACCATTGCTTCACCGAGGTAATACCCTCGGCGGCGGTCACCAAGTTCGGAACGCAGGTGCGCGCCGACAACGATCGGAATGACTTGGTCAATAATTACTTTTTCGTCTGGGTGTAGCATGTTTTTGCTCAGGGGTTAGAGCTCAGCTAATCTTTGTGCTGTCTCGGTTTCAATGAGTTGGTCAATCATGGGTTGCATATTTCCCGACATGATATCGGCAAGATTGTAATTCCCACTGATGCGGTGGTCCACGATGAGATTGTCTTTGTACCGGTACGTTCTGATTTTTTCAGCACGACTGCCCGAGCCGATTAGCGAGTTTCGTTGCTCAGCCCGCGCCTTATCTATTTTTGCTTTTTGTGCGTCGAACAACCGCGCGCGTAAAAGTTTCCACGCTTTCTCGCGGTTTTGCGCTTGGCTCTTTGTGTCTTGCATTCGAACTTCAACACCAGTTGGTTCGTGAATCAAATGCACAGCAGTCGCGACCTTGTTGACGTTTTGTCCGCCGGGACCAGTTGAAGTAGTGATCGATTCTTTAACATCGTTTGGGTCAAGATCAACTTCGACTTCTTCGGGTTCGGGAAGCACGGCGACAGTTGCGGTGGATGTATGAATGCGACCTTGTGTTTCTGTTGCGGGCACGCGTTTCACTTGGTGCGTTCCACTTTCGAAAGCAAGGTTTGCCCAAACGCCTTCGCCGGCAATACCGAACATGACAGCTTTGCAACCACCCTTTTCGCCAGCACTTCGTTCCATGTCTTCGATTTTCCAGCCGCGGATGGTTGCGTATCGCCGGTACATCTCTTCAACATCGCCGGCCCAAATTGCGGCTTCGTCTCCGCCGACACCACCGCGCACTTCAAGAATCACAGAACCCACTGATTGTTCGTCTGCGGTGACGAGTTGTTTTTGTATTTGCTCTGTAAGTTTGGTAAGTTGCGAATCGAGTTCGGGCAGTTCTTCTTTTGCCATCGAAGCGAGGTCCGCATCTTCACCACCAAGAAGTTCCTTGCATTCTTGTTCTTGGCGTTGTGCAGATTCGTACGATTCAAACTGTTCGACAAGCGGGGCGATTGCTGCTATTTTAATGGAAAGCGATGTAACTTTTTTGTGATCCGTGAGTATGTCGGGGTCTAAAAGTTGCTCAGCAAGTTCGTTGTGTTGTACAACGATCTCACGAAGTTTTTCAGCTACATTTTCCTGGATGCGGTCGGACACGTGCTTATGGTACCGAACAACCTTGCCTTGGGGACATGCATACAAAAATATCGCAAAGCGATAGTTACAATGCATGTCCCCTTAGCGAGCGTTAGATTTAAACAAGCAATCTGGTGCAGAAGGTGTGACAGTCACGGGAATTACTTCTTGTTCTTGAAGTAGTTGCCTTTAAATTTGTTTTGGAACTTTTCAACACGGCCAGCAGCGTCAACGAATGATGCCTTGCCGGTATAGAAGGGGTGTGAGCCAGACCAAATGTCAACGTGCATTTCGGGCACTGTTGCGCCGATTGTCATGACGTGCTCGCCGCGAAAGAAAACTTTGCAGTCGTTGTGGTATTCAGGGT
>CAZURP010000029.1:0-11493 GCA_964623715.1 uncultured Isosphaeraceae bacterium
CATGCACCCAAGGTGCTAACTCTGCATCGAGCAGTTGGTTTTCATTCTTCCAGTTTGTCAGTCCCTGTAACTCGGCATCACCTATAGTCGGGTCTCCATCTCCGAGCAAGATGACGTCGTCACCGTTTTGCACGAGGTGTGTTTGAAACGCAAAATCTGACCCAAGTACGTGCAGCGCAGCGCCTGATGTGAGCAACTTTTGATTACTCGCCGGAATCATGACGTCTTTGGCATTGATTTGGACGAGTTTTTTATCAGTTTCGGTATCAATGATGCAGATGCCAACCGTGCCCTTGTTCAAATCTGCTCGCTGAGCGATTGATTCAACAGTGGAATGAAGATCGCCCAAAGCGATTGAGATGAATGAAAGTACAACTGTGGTAGCTAATCGCAAGAAAGGCACAGCCCAATTATCGGCAGAGTATGCCGAAGGGCATTATCCTCTACATCATGAGTGCCCAAACTCGAATTCAGGAGTTACGAGCCTTGCTCGAGAGAGCGAATTTTGCGTATTACGTTGACGCAATGCCAACGATGGCTGACTCAGAGTACGACGCGTTACTACTTGAACTCGTCTCACTCGAAAATGAGCATCCTGAATACTTTGACAATAACAGCCCGACCCAACGCGTCGGTGGCGAGCCAATCTCTGGTTTTGAAACCGTAAAACATGTGCTCCCTATGCAATCGATTGACAATACGTACACAATTGGCGATTTGCAAGAGTGGCATGAAAAACTTGGGGAAAAGGTGGTTTGTACCTGTGATCCAAAAATTGATGGCGTTGCAATTTCGCTTCGGTATGAAAGGGGGCATTTGGTTTCCGGTGTAACGCGTGGTGACGGGGAACGCGGGGACGATGTGACTGCACAAGTGAAAACGATTCGTTCAATACCGTTGAAACTAAGGGGCGAAGCACCTGAAGTCTTGGAAGTTCGTGGTGAAATTTTTATGCCAAATAAAAGTTTCGATTCAATTAATGCGCAACGCGAACTTGACGGAGAACAACTTTTTGCTAATGCTCGAAACGCAACAGCAGGTACATTAAAAAGTCTCGATCCTAAAACAGTTGCAAAAAGAAAGCTCGCTTTTTTGGCGCATGGCAAAGGCGAAGTTAAATGGGAAGTGTGCCCGAAGACGTGGTCTGAATTTGTTGCTGCAATTCGCGATTTTGGAATACCCTCTTCTGACAACTTGCATGTATGCAATAATGCAAAAGAGATTGTTTCGACAGTTGAAGCGTTCGCTTCGCAGAGGCAAACAACTGGCTATGCAATTGACGGCATGGTGATTCGCGTGAATGAGTTTGCATTACAGGAAACTTTAGGCAGCACATCCAAAGCCCCGAGGTGGTGCATTAAATACCCAGCCGAACAAGGGGTGACGACGTTGCTGCGTGTGGAATGGCAAGTAGGCAAGAATGGAACGTTGACTCCAAGGGCGACAATGGCGCCCATTCAACTTGCTGGAACAACTGTCCAGCACGCGACGTTGCATAACATTGATGAGATCCACCGCAAAGATATTCGAGTTGGCGATTCTGTGATTGTCGAAAAAGCTGGGGAGATTATCCCGCAAGTTGTCGGAGTGAAAGAGAATAAGCGCGATGGGTCGCAATTGGAAATGAAACCGCCAACACAATGCCCGGTTTGTGATGGTGAAGTCGAAAAAGAAGGTCCGAAAATCTATTGCGTCAATCCAGAGTGCCCAGCGCAGTTTCGTGAGAAAGTTAAGTGGTTTGCCGCGCGAGATCAAATGGACATCGATGGCCTTGGGGACAAAGTTGTTGACCAACTTGTCGATGCCGGTCTCGTAAAGCATTTTTCTGATTTGTACTTATTGACCGCTGAAGATTTGTTGCCGCTAGAAGGGTTTGCTCTGAAATCTGCGGATGCGTTGGTAAGCGCGATTAGTGAGAGCAAAACTCGGGGGCTCGCGCGTGTTTTGTCTGGCGTTGGAATTCGTCTAGTCGGTCGAGCAACTTCAAGAGTGATTGCGAAAAAATATGCTGACTTTACTTCATTACAACAGGCTACCGTTGAAGATTTTGGCAACCTTGATGACTTTGGTCAAATTACTGCAGAAACTTTGTACAAGGCAATTCATAGTCCAAAGGGAGAAGAATTGTTTACTCGCTTAGCTGAAGTGGGCGTGCAACTTGAAAGCAATGATGCCGTTATTGCTGACTCGACCTTTACTGGCAAAGTAATTGTTATTACAGGTACGCTTGTGCATTGGGAACGCAAGAAACTCACAGAAGAATTAGAAAACCGAGGTGCAAAAGTGACTGGTGCAGTTTCGAAGAAAACGGATATTTTGATTGCAGGAGAAAAGGCGGGTTCCAAGTTGAAGAAAGCAGATGCATTGGGTGTTGAAGTGTGGGATGAAACGCAACTCATGAGATCATTTTCAGGGTAAAATGACAGAACTATGGGACAAGTCGCACTAGGTTTTCGCTCACTCTTTATTAAAGCGGCCATTTTCTTTGTGATGGCAGGTCTGCTCGCGTGGACGTTAGGAGGTGCGTTGTTTCCACAGCCAACCGTGGTTAATCTGCCAGGAGCTGGCGGTGTCTACTGGCGTGTTTCATCTGGTGGTGAGATTAATGGGTTGCAGTGGTCATTGATGCAAGGCGATCAAGAAGTGAAAATAGGAAGATGGCAATCCGCTGTTGGGCCAGTTATTGTTGATGGTGTCTCTTGGATTGCAACTGGGAACGCAGGGCAGTGGTCGTTTTCAAAAGTAACGGGCTCAACTGTTGAAGATGTATCCTCACCGCCTGTTGGCGTAATGGATGCATTGTTTCCTTCCCAGAAGTAAATCACAACAAGAATTGCAAGAGCAATTCTATACCACCCAAAAAGGGCAAGCCCGTGTTTAGAGAGATAGGCAACGAGCCATTTTATTGCAAGTGCTGCTGCTATGAAGGCGACGATGATTCCAAGAATCATTGGTCCCATGTCGAGCGTTGAAAGTGCATCCGAATCTTTATAAAGTTTGTATACGGTTGCTCCACCGAGCGTTGGAAGACCAAGAAGGAAACTAAATTCAGCAGCGTGTTTTGGCTTCATTCCCATTGCCATGCTTGCAACGATAGTGACCATCGAGCGACTTGTGCCTGGGAACATCGCGAGACACTGAATAAGTCCGATGATCAGGGCTTTTTTCCAAGTGAGGTGTTCGATGTCGATAAAGCTACGCGAGTCGTTCCCTTCGTGGAATGCTTTTCGTTGCCAACGTGCAGCGAAAATCATAAGTACTCCACCGATTGCAAGTGCCCAGATAACAGGGGTTGTTCCCATCAGCCATTCGTCGATTACATCGTTTAAGAGCACACCGAAAAACGCAGCAGGTAAGAAGGCGATGAGTAGATTGATTGCAAGTTTTAAGCCGACGGGATTTTTGCCAGCGAACCCGCGAAGCATGTCGCCAACTCTTTTACGGTAGAGCCCAAGAACTGCGAGAATGGCACCGCTTTGTATAACGATGAGGTAGGGGTCAATTGCTTTTTGTGTTATTCCCAAAAATGATTTAGCGAGGATGAGATGTCCGGTTGAGCTGACGGGAATGTATTCGGTCAGCCCCTCGACGATGCCTAAGATGATTGCTTGGAAATAATCCATCACGAACTAATCGTCTTCTTGCCGCATGATGCTTCGGATTTCTTTGCCAACTTGTTCAATTTCATGTTCGGCAAGTTCTTCTCGCTTGTTATTGATTTGATTTGTGACGAGTCGTTGTGCGAACGAACCGTTTTTGACGTTTTCTAGCAGGGTACGTAGTTGGGCTCGAAGATGTTCATCATCAAGCGCATCCATTGCCTCGTAGGAACCGATTTCTGCGGTGTTGCTAATGGCTTTCATCATTTCAGCCATTCCCCGATCGTGGATGATATCGGCGACTTGTTTGACTTCGTGGCAGCATTCGATGTATGCAAGTTCTGGTGGATAACCCGCATTGACGAGTGTTTCGTACGAAGCCTTGATGAGGGTAGCGAGTCCGCCGACGATTATTGCTTGTTCGCCGAATAGATCAGTTTCTGTTTCATCTTTGTATGTTGATTCGAGCAGACCTACTCGAGCAGAGCCGATACCGTTCGCCCATCCGAGTGCAAGCGACCTTGCGGTGTTCGTCGCATTTTCTTGATGCACAGCGAGGAGCGCAAGCACGCCATTTCCTCTGAGGAATTTTTCGCGCACGGTGATGCCCGGACCTTTTGGTGCGACCATGACAATGCCGATCCCCGAAGCTGGAATAATGTGTTTGTAATGAATTGCAAAGCCGTGTATGAAGCCGAGGGTCGATCCGGGAGTGAGATTTGGCTCAATTTGGTTTTTGTACAAATCGCCCTGTATTTCGTCAGGCAGTGCGATGATGACTAAGTCAGCGTTAGAAGCTTCAGCGATGGTTGTCGTTGGAAACCCATCTTCGAGGGCAATTTCAGGGTTGCGTGCTCCGATTATTACGTCAATCCCGCTGTCTCTGAGGTTTTGGGCGTGCGACTTCCCTTGATTGCCGTAGCCAATAATCGCAACTCGTTTGTTTCGGATTCCTTCGAGTGGTATTTCTTCTTCTTTTAGCAGTGGGAGGGTATTGGCAGACATTGCAAATCAAGTCTACCATGGAAGCATGACGACGATTGCTTTTATTGGATTTCGGGGTTCGGGAAAAACGACGCTTGGGAGATGGCTCGCTGGTGAGCGCAAGGTGCCCTTCGTTGATACGGATGATGTTGTGCTTGCACACCTTGGGCACGAGACAGTACTGGGCGCTTGGGAAGCAGTTGGTGAAAAGGGGTGGCGCGAAGCGGAGATGCATTTGATTCCTGGATTGCTAAAAAATGGTGGTGTCGTTTCTTTAGGAGGTGGTGCGCCGATGCTTCCTTTGGTCGCAAAAGAGGTTGCTCAATGTGAGGTCGTTTTTAATTTGACCGCGAGTGAAGCGGCGACGTGCGAGCGGCTTGGCTCGGTTGATGATCGCCCAGCGTTGACTGAGGATAATCGGGAAGCACGCCTCTCTCGGTTGCCAGACTATGCGATGCTCGGTACATGTGGAGTTGATACATCGGGCGACATAGATGATTGCAAACTCCGCATCCTCGATTTCCTCGAGAATGGTCATCAGAACCCGGGTGGTACATATATCCTTCCACCAGAGTAATGTGGCTCTGAGACGTATTAAATAAGCGTAAAAAAGGGTCGCTCGGAGAGCGACCCTTTTTGGTTAGTTAACAGTTTTGATGGAAAGGGGAATTAGCTGAGTTTGCGTCCAATTCGGCGCTGGCGTGCGATGATCTTCCGGCCATTTTTGGTCTTCATACGTGCACGAAAGCCAATTGAGCGGGCTCGTTTAATCTTACTAGTTCGTCGTGGGTAATGAATTGCCATGGGTATAACTCCTAAAACGGCTTTTTAGCCGAGCAACACATAATACCCGAAACATTGTATCTTGGCAAGCAAGCTACAATGCCGATATTGCGCCATGGATAACGACTGGATACAAGCTGTACAAAGCATATTGGGCTATGAATTCAAGGATCAATCCCTATTAGAGCAGGCACTGTCCCATTCCTCAGCAGTTGACCAGAGGGAAAACTCAAATGAGCGACTTGAGTTCCTCGGAGATGCTGTTCTTGGGTTTGTGATCTGTAATGAAACCTTCACACGCTACCCAACTTATGAGGAAGGGGAAATGACTAAAATCAAATCAGCCGTCGTCAGCAGGCGGGTGTGTGCTGAAGTCGCCGAAGAACTGGATCTAGGCAGAATTCTCCGGGTCGGCAAAGGCATGGTTGGCATTACCCTGCCGGGCTCAGTTACTGGGGCGGCCTACGAAGCTGTCATCGGGGCAATCTATCTAGATGGCGGGTTCCAACCCGCAAAAGATTTTGTCCTTCGTTCAATGGGCACCCGCATTGAAGATGCGGCATCTTCGACGCATCAAGAGAATTACAAATCAGTTTTGCAACAAGTGGGTCAAAAAATGTCAGGTGATACACCGTCGTATGTTGTGCTCGATGAAAAGGGTCCAGACCACGCCAAGTGCTTCGAAATATGCGTCGAACTTGACGGGCAACGTTTCACTGCACAATGGGGTGCATCGAAAAAGCAAGCAGAACAACTTGCTGCTCTCGAAGCATTAAAAGCACTTGAACTTGCGCAAGAGCACCCTGGTGGTGAAGTCGAAATCAAAGAGATTCAGGGAGAGTAGCTACGGAGAGGGCGAATTCGCCTTACACCGTTTCCATCGGCGTCGAGAACTTCAATAATTCCTCGTTGCTCTTCGTCTGACTTCATAACCACGACAGGAATTCCACGCTGGTTTGTGACCGTCATTGCACCACCGCCTGAATCACCGGTGGGCGATGCTATAAACACAGGCACGCTTTGAGCATTCATTAAATTAAGACGTCCGCCTTCATCAGTTGCAGCAAGTACGCCCATTTTTTTCCCTGTTTCGGAGTTGACGACTACTGCGCCACCAATATCTGGCAGCATTAATATTTCTGAAACAACATTTCCTGTTGCGTCTGCAATTTGAAAACGCCCGTGTCCTTGCGGATCACTAGCAACGACTGCAATGGGGTCGCCTTGTTTGTTTTGAATGTGTAATGAAGCGTTCGGGCCACTTAACGTTAAAGCGCCGCTTGCAAATTGTGATAACTCCTCACCAGCTGCGTTCCAAAGTGAAAATGTCCCGCCATTTTTTGCAGACCAGATGCCTGCAACATTGGTTCCAGCATCATCCCAAATGGCTACATCACCTCCACTTGGTGTGCTTGAAAGTCGAAGCAAGTTGACGCCACTTTGATTGTATAAATCAATGCGTCCGCCCTCATCCGTTTTTGCAATTGAAACAATTGGTGTGCCTGCATCACCAAGGACATCAATCCGATTGACGATCAGGTGGTCGATTACAGTCGGTCCGATGACATCTGCAGCAAGTAAACCAACACCAAGGAGGAGCGTGCACGATGCAACGCGCCAGCGCCGAGTGCTTTTGCGAAGCGAGTGGATTTCTTTTTCGAGCCGTTCAAGTCGTTGGTTCATCATCATTTTTCCTTTGTGGATTTTGCCCTTCTAATACGGAAAAGCAGGGTATATACAGCTGTCTGTAAAGGATACCAGTATGATGCTTGCGATGGTTGAGGAATCGCAAAAGCAACAGAAGAAAAAAGGCATTCTACTTTTACTTCTCGCAGGGTTTACACTTGCAATTTGTTTGGAAGCAGCCCGCGCGCCAAAACATGACCTAGCATGGCAATCGGCGTTGTTTGTTCGAGGCATTTTTGGCGGCCTCATCGCGCTTGTCATTGCTTGGCCATATTTGAAATCATTTACATTCTTCCATAAAAATCTCATCATTCGTAGTTTGCTGTTGTCGTTCTACACGATTTGGATGTTTTATTCAGTGACGAAAATCAGTTCAGCTGACGTCACAACTATCACTAGCACGCAGCCGATTTGGATTGCTGTATTGTCAATGTTGTTTCTTAAATCAAGATATTCAAACTTGTTTTGGATTGCCGCAGTGCTTGTCGTTATTGGCATGGGATTACTAGTGAATGCAAAACCGCCTGACACGTATGGCGTAATTGGCGTTCTATTGTTGTTCACAATTATGCGAGCGATTTCAATTATGATGGTTCGGTCGATGATGGATATTCCAGCGACGATTATTGCCTTGCATTACGCTGTTGTTGTGGGCGTCCTTGGCGTTTCTATTTTTATTATCGAAGATGGGCACAAGCATATGGATGTGGTGTTCGATACAAAAGGGACGGTGCTTTTGTTGATAGTCGCAGGGGCCGCAAGTGTGTACCAAGCACTTGTCGCAAAAGTCGTTCAGATACTAGGTTCAATTTCTGGAACAATTGGTATTATGGTTGCGACGGTCGTTGCCTATTTGATGGGCATGGCAAGTTCGGCATATGTCTTCGATGGCATGCATCTTCTTGGCGTTGTTTTTATAATCCTTCCGGCTGGTTGGATTGTAATGAGTAAACATGTCGAAAAAACAGCATCAATAACAAGGGCGCGTTACTTGAAAAAAAAACGCGGCTACTTCCAAATAGTTTCCGCAGGATTTTTGCTTGCGGTATGTACCGAGGCGATTCACGCTCTTGACCGAGATCACGACTGGCAAACCGCGGTGTTGGCTCGGGCGCTGATCGGCGTACTCTTTTTAGTATTTTTCGCATGGCCACAACGGGCCTCATTTGTCTTTTTTCAATCAAGGCTTCTTCTGCGAAGTATTCTTGTTTCTATTTTTATGATTGGGTATGTGTATGCTGCATCTGTAATTTCGCCTGCTGATGTTGTGACGATTATGAGTTCTCAGCCTCTTTGGATTGCGATTGTTTCAATTCTATTATTCCGGACGCGCTATTACAGCCATTTGTGGGTTATATGTATTCTGTTGTTACTTGGTGTTTGGTTTGTGACATCCGCTAGTGAAGTTGACTATATGTGGATAATCCTCATGTTCTTAGTGCTCACAATGTTCATGGCGATGGGTACTGTCATGGTCCGATTTGTAAAAGATATTCCTGCGTCTATTCAGACGCTTCATATGACACTTGTCATGTCAATTATTGCACTTGTGTTGTTCTTTGGTTCGAGTGGCCATGAACATATCAATACTTTTTTTAACCCAAGCGGACTGTCACTTTTGGTAATTGTTGGAGTGACAGGAAGTTTGTATCAATTTTATTCAGTGAAGGTGGTACATGCAATTGGCCCCGTGCACGCTGGCATTATGCCGATTGTGGCGGTTGTCTTTTCGTACATCATGGATATTTTCCTCTGGAACGAGGCCGTTCTTTGGACTCGGTTTCTTGGGATGTTTCTTGTCTTTGCATCCATGACTTGGCTCGTCGTTGGCAAGAATCTTAAGGACGCGAAGCCCTAGGTGTCATGTTCAAGATATTCAGAATGAACCATACGAATTGTTCTTCTGACGAGGAAGATCAGTACACTCAATCGAAGTCTTATCCGCAAACACCCCAAGCATCAATGAGGATGAGGAGGTCAGAGACATCGGTAGAACCATCGCCAGAAATGTCGTACCATGCAGAATCGCCCCATGCATTAATCAAGCGCAAGATGTCATCAACGTTTACGACGCCGTCGCCATTAAAATCTGCAGCACAGTAGATTGGAGCTTCTGCACCTGGACGCATAGGAGGTCCAAACACAGGAGCCGAAACAGGCGCGGCAACTCCAATGAATTGCACCATTGTTTTGCCACCAGGGTTTGCGCCGTTTGGACCAAAACAGTCTTCAATGAAATTGTTGGAGAGCCAGACATTTCCCGATTGATCAACCGCTGCAACAACCGTCCGTTCGAGCCCTTCACTTCGATAGCCGTAGTGTGGGGAAATCGCATCACCTGTTGTTAGACCACATGGCCATGTGTCCGGGTTCGCGCCGCAAAACTTTGCAATGCGCCTGCCATTAAAATCCGCAACCCACACATGGTCATCGCCGTCGACTGCGACTGCCCAAGGCACTGACAAACCGCCACCTGTGAACCGGTCATCGGCGCGCCCATCAGGAGTAATCCGAATAAGCGAAGCAAAAGGGGATGGCACAAGGTCGCCGTAGATCGAATCGCCCACACCCCGCAAGGGATCAACGCCGTCGCAGTTTCCGCTTGTTGCAATTGGGATAACTTGTGAGTTTGCAATCCATACGTTTCCTTGGGAGTCCACTGCATTTCCTAGTGGGTTGTTAAAACCGAGTTTCAGTGAAGAAACGACTTCGTTCACAGTCCGTCAGGTTGAATGCGGTACACACTGTCGCCACCGTTATCGACGACCCACGCGTTATCGTTTGCATCGGTTGCTAATCCAAAAATTCCTGCATCTTCGTTGATAGGTTTGAGGTCGATCACGTCGTTGTTTGTAGGGTCAGCATCAAAATACCTCGTGACAGTGCCATTGCAAAGATTAGCAATCCAAAGATTGTTGTTTCGATCGAACGCCATGCCTTGGGGGGTTGTCACTTCGCCACTGCAATACCCGCAGTAGTCGGGGGCGCAGTTTGGGTTCTCTCCCTCGTTCGGAGAAAGTACTTCGCCTTGGGGGGAAAACTTGGAAACACTGTTTCTTGCAGGCGGCGTGCACGCTGCGCCGTCGCCGCTGAAACCAAAATTGCCAGGCCAGACGTTGTCTTCTGCATCGATTGCAATGCCAAACCCCGCGCCGCTAATGCCTCCACCGCCGTATGGAGAGCCGGGGTATATTTCACCGTTTGGTGTTAAGCGAAGAAGTAACGGACCTGCACAGGCAGGCGTTGTTGCGCTTTCTTCGTAGGCAAAATTGTTTGCAATCCAAATGGATCCTTCTTTGTCAATCACGATTCGGCCAGGGCCATCAAGTAGGTATTGGTCGTCGTTGCCGTAGAGAAGCATGAGCGTCCATGTAATTGGCAACTTCCCGTGCCATGCACTCTCAAGGGCGGGCGTAAAAATGACGTTCCCTTGGCTAACAAGGAATAGCGGCTCTGGCGAAGTCGTTGGGTATCTTGCAAGGATGACAGCAATTTCAAGAAGTGTTGCGGGTTCATCGCCACAAGGAGGCGCTGCAAGGTGTTTAATTTCCTTGAAAAGCGAAGTGGAACTTGCCGCGGTTGCAAGAATGTTTCCAAGGGAGTGAAATGTTTGCAGCGCTTCAGTGTCACTACCATTTGGTGAAGTTAAAAGAACAGAAGCAGCCGTACCTGTCTCTAAAGAAACGACGTTACGGAACGTTGCTGCAGAATTTCGAACACCAACACTGTTGCCACCGATAATTTCACCATCAATAAATTGGTTCATCGTAAATGCGGTCGCAACGGTCGTTAACTCATTTAGGACAACGTGGCTAGGTATGTTCGATGCGCCAAGAATTGTTGCGACACGATTTTGGCCATCGTTCGCATCAGCAACGAGATACAGTATTGCTTCTTCGGGGGAAGGAGTGGGGACTGTGATACTAAAAAAACCATCAGTATCCGTATGCTCTGCGCCCAGTAGTGTTGCGCCACTTTTGTTCACTGCGCCGCTTTTGTAGAGCTTGACGAGTGCAGTGTGCACAGGTGTCGTATTCAGCTCTACGTGGCCTGAGAAGGTGGTACTGTCGCCATTGGTAGCAGCTTGCAGTGCGGATGTGAAACAAAGCAACAGCGATACAAAAGCTCGCATAGAAAAAAGTTTCTTTACATAGATAATCATTGTGGTCCTTAGTTGTTTAGGTCAAAAAACGCGCTCTTACTCAGCCCTGCTGTAACACGAACTGCCTGCAAAGCAAACAAAAAAGGGGGTTTTCGGTGGAACACGCGTGGAGGGACTCGAACCCGCAACCCTCGGCTTCGAAGGCCGATGCTCTATCCAGTTGAGCTACACGCGCTTAGTGGGAAGTGAGATTATAGCACCGTCTACCGCTCTTTGAGTTGCTCGGGTATCATGCCCGCCATGACATTAATGCAAGGCAAAAGAGGTCTCGTCGTTGGC
>CAZURP010000030.1:0-11464 GCA_964623715.1 uncultured Isosphaeraceae bacterium
ATCCACCTGATGTCCTCAACCATTACCAAAATACATGCCCGCCAAATACTTGACTCAAGAGGTAATCCAACACTTGAGTGCGAGGTCCACCTTGACAAGGGAGTCTTTGGAAGAGCGGCAGTTCCGAGTGGCGCAAGCACTGGTGAAAACGAGGCAGTAGAACTCCGCGATGGTGGAACCAGGTGGTGTGGAAAGGGTGTTGAAACAGCAGTAAATAATATCAATACCACTATTGCTTCTGCTGTTGTTGGAATGGATCCATTCGACCAAAAGGGTGTTGATGCAGCCATGCTTACTCTCGACGGCACGATTAACAAGGCGAAACTTGGAGCCAATGCTATCTTGGGAGTCTCGATGGCAACAGCACGCGCTGCGGCGAACAGCGCAGGAATTCCACTTTATGCTTATCTAAACAAAGACGCTCGGGTGCTACCCGTTCCAATGTTCAATATTCTTAACGGTGGAAAGCACGCGGATAACACTGTTGATTTTCAAGAGTTTATGATTCAGCCCAAGGGGTTTGATACTTTTGGTGAGGGCTTGCGAGCCGCGGTGGAAATTTATCACACACTAAAAACAGTGTTGCACAACAGAAACATGTCAACGGCGGTTGGTGACGAGGGTGGTTTTGCACCAAATCTCTCTGACAACGAGGACGCCCTCCGCGTTATTGAAGAAGCGGTCGATAAATCTGGTTATTCTTGGGGCGATCAGATTTTTGTCGCGCTTGACCCTGCCACGAGTGAACTTGTGACCGAGGCAAGAAAATTAGGTAAGGAGGGTTATTGTTTTTTTAGTAGCGCTCCCGAAACAGTAATCAGTTCAAATGAAATGATTAGCATTTGGGAGGATTGGTGTAACCGATACCCAATTTATTCGATTGAAGACGGTCTTGGCGAAGACGATTGGGACGGATGGGAAAAATTAACCGAACGACTCGGCGACAAAGTGCAACTTGTAGGCGACGATTTATTTGTGACTAATCCTACATTTCTTGCGCGTGGCATCAGCGAGAAGTGTGCAAATTCAATTCTTGTAAAAGTAAATCAGATTGGAACACTGACTGAAACATTTGCGGCTGTACAGATGGCACACGAGAACAATTATTCATCGGTGTTAAGCCACCGATCGGGCGAAACCGAAGATACAACAATTGCAGACATAGCTGTTGCAACCAACTGTGGGCAAATCAAAACTGGCGCACCCTGCAGAAGTGACCGAACTGCTAAATATAATCAGCTCATACGCATCGCAGAACAACTCGGCGACAACGCACAGTACGGAGCGTGAATGCGTAACGCGTCCCTAACTAAACTGATTGGGTGGCGACTTGTGCAACTGCCCTTTATTTTATTTGCGGTATATACGGTCACATTTGTACTCGCGTGGCAAATTCCAGGCAACCCTCTTGAGAAAGAAGGCCGTCGCCCACCACAAGAGGTGATGGAACAAATGCAGGCGCAATACAACCTTGACAACCCTGTTGCGTTTTACGGCGATTATATTTGGAAGGCGTCGGGTCTCGCTTGGGTTTCTGGTGAACGCAATGGACCAGTGTTTAATCTTGGTCCTAGTTTGCGCCACGAGAATTGGACGGTGAACGACATACTTATGCACCAGCTTCCCGTCTCCATCACCATCGGTCTTTGCGCGATACTACTTGCGCTGTTTATGGGATTAAGCGCCGGTGTGCTTGGCGCAATAAAACCAAACTCATGGCTAGATAGACTATCTTTTTTAGTTGCAATCATTGGTATTAGTGTTCCCTCGTTTGTTATAGGGGTCGTGTTTCTCATTCTTTTTTCAGTCTGGTTGCAGTGGTTTCCAATCAGTGGGTGGGGGTCATGGAAACATCTTGTGTTACCTTCGGTTGCCCTGAGCCTACCATTTGCTGCGTATATCGCCCAGCTATCACGAGTTGGCATGATTGAGCAACTTAGAAGTGATCACATTCGCACGGCCAGAGCAAAGGGATTACCAGAGAGAGTAGTTGTGTTAAAGCACGCAATGAAAAATGCATTACTGCCAGTTGTTAGTTATCTCGGTCCCGCAACAGCCGCAGCAATGACCGGCTCATTCGTTATTGAAAAAGTGTTTGCAGTTCCCGGAATCGGGACACACTTTGTTGACGCGGTTCTCGGTAAAGACATCACTGTACTCATGGGAATAGTACTTGTGTACGCAACACTCTTGGTACTATTCAATCTTACAGTTGATGTGATGTATCATTTCCTCGACCCTCGCACATCTTCCATCATTTAATCTACTCGCGGTTTATTAATCAGTCACGACAACTCGCCAAAGATGTTGGACAAGGCGGGGGTGCGAGGTTAACCCAGAAACGCGTTCTGGTTCATACATATATAACTGTAAAAGTTGGCAAATGACAAGCATTGGAACTTCACCAGTAAACAACTCCTCTTCGATGTCGTGCAACATGGCCAATCGTTTTTTTGGATCTAACTCTAAGGACGCTCGATCAAGTGCGTCGTCAATTTGCAGATTTACATATCCGCGATCATTGTTTCCATTATCTGAACGAAACACATCCAAGAATGTAGTGGGGTCACCATAATCACCGTACCACCTCCCCCTAGCAACCATAAAATTTCCGGCATGCAGATCTGCGCTAAAAAATTTGTTGTCGGTTCCACGCAATTCAACCTCTACACCAAGTGTTCTTTTCCATTGGTTTCGAAGTTCGAGCGATATCCACTTATATCTTGGTGTATTTGTGGTGTACAACAAATCAATGGTTGGAAATGGGTTCCCATTGTCATCTTCTGCAATCCCATCCCCATCGACATCTTCCCAACCTGCTTTCGCGAGCTCGGCAACTGCGCGCTTTTCATCAAACCCTAAGCCGAGTACAGTTTCATACCCAACAATCGAATTTGGTGGAACAAAACTTGTCACTGTTGGTTCGTGTAATCTTGTTGCGTGCTTTACAATTTCTTCGCGGTTTGTAGCAAGTACAAACGCCCTGCGCACAGCGGGATTTGAAAAAGGATTTTTTTCACCATTATTCAACAGAGGCCTGCAGTTGAACGAAAAAAAATCAGTTCCAAATGTCGGGAACGCGTGGATGTTTGTTCGTTCACCAATTTCTCTCTGGTTAAGCATGTCGGATTGATATGAAACGTTTACGCTTGACAACCAATCGACTTCACCCCCTTCAAACGCAAGTACTGCTGTGTTTGCGTCAGCTATAGTAATACCCTGCATCGTATTGAGTGACGAAATTTCGGGGGAGTGGTAGTAGGGGTTTCGCACGAGCCACATATCGCGTTTGTATCTCCATTGGTCGAGTACAAACGGTCCGTTGGTTACCATATATTCCGGTCTTGCCCAAAAATATTGTTGTTCTATTCTTCCTCTTTCATTCACGGCAATCCACTGCTTGCGTTCAATTTCTTGTGGCTGAACATTGAACCACCCATCTTTAACAATTCTTTTTTGTAGATCCTCACTCACTCCCCAGCCCTCGACGGCCGGCTTGTACACCGGACTACACACAGCCAACGCAACCTGATCTAAAAAATAGGGTACGGGTTTAGTGAGCGTAATATTGAGGGTGTATTCGTCAATAACATCAATTGCAACCATGTCATTGAATCGCTCTTCGACTGCTTGCAACGAAGAAACAATTCCTTTTTCGAGTTGTTTTGTCCGCCATTCCCAAAAACCCAATGCGCCCTTAATGGAATAGAAAAAATTAGAGTAATCAGAAGACGTGTCAGGTGTCAACAAGCGCATCCAGGCATAACGAAAATCGTACGCAGTAACGCTTGCTCCATTACTCCAACGTGCATCTTTTCGCAGATAAAACCTATAGTTAAGCCCATCGTTGGAAATCTCAAACCGTTCTGCTGCAGCGGGCTCAATGGAGAAATCCTCCGTGTTCCACCTGACTAGACCCTCATACAAACAGTATGCAGTCTGCATATCCGTAAGCCAACTCATTCTTTGAGGGTCAAGTGTAAAAACATCCCCCCGATTAACAAAAACAAAATCCGCCCTTGGTCTTGTTTTGTCAAACCCAACAACACATATGACAACCCCAACAACAAACGCTACTGGGAGAAGAAGTCGAAACACAATGTATTACTTCGAAAGTTCTTTCAACCCAGCCACCCTATCTTGAATCGCTTGTACGTCACCGTTTTCCCAAAGATCAATGACCGAAACATCATCAAACGCGTCAGTGTTGAGTAAATATCGAATAAGTTTATCAGCGCTCCACAATGCGTGTCCATACACTTCGTGCAACTCTGGGTTTGTTTCAAACGAAGGCGCACTTGATGTAGCTGATTCAACAAAAACAAGCAAGTGTGGGAGTATTTTGGATTTTGCGTCCTTGCTTACCACCCCATCGATACCGGGTTCCACAAACTGTAGTAGAAGGGATGGAAGAATTATAGGAAGCGCACTGACGCGCGAGTCAGCGTCCTTCTTTGCATGTATGTCACTCAAGAGAGCAATGAGTGAATCTGCTTGGAGCGCAAAAGATAATTCTTCTAAGTCTGCGCGGTCTTGGCTATCTCTGTTTGGAATCTGTTTTACTAATGCGAGCGTTTCGAACGCCCTAGAAATAACGTACCAGTCCTGTTCTTTTGCAATAAAATCAGCAACAAGTTTTGCGACAGAGTCAGCGCGCCGAGTGTCAATAATCCCAACTTGAAAAGTCGTACCAATGCCAATGGTTGACCAGAGGCGGAGGGCATCTCTGTCCTCAGTGTTGCTATCAGCATGCCGCAACAAAACATCACATCCTTGCTCGGTTCCGAGCAAAGAAATGATTTGAAGAGCGTTCACCGCCGCCATGTCATTCGTTGTGCCCTTTTCCAAATATTGTTTTGTTGCATCAATGACAGCGTCTCCATACACAGATCGAGCAATAGGACTCATTCCAACGCTTGGCTCAAGCGGATCTGCGAGTTTTTTTCTTGCTTCATCGAGTGCATCGCCATCTGTTTCGGAAAGTGCGTCCGACCAATAGGTGGCGTATCCAGCGATTTTTCTTTCCTCTACATCCTTTAGTTCTGTGTTATCAACGATTTTGTCGATACTACGTGCCTGGGCATGCACCGTGCCACAACTAACCAAAAGTATCAAGAGTGAAAAATAATGTACTTTACGCATGAAAAACCTCTACCTGTAATTACGACCAAAAAACTATCAATTCCAGAGTGCTAACGCAACACTTTGTGCGTATTACTCATTAAGAACATGAAGTATATCCACCTTTATAACCCCACACCACACCCCTTGATTGGAATATCATCACACTTCATGCGAGCGAACGTACTTTTAGTTTTATTATTGGCTTTGTTCTTCAAAAATGCCCCTTTGATGGCTCAGGCGCCCGCCGACGAGCCCAATAGCGATTCTGCGTCAGCTCGTCTCGCGGTTGAGTTTATCCGAATGGCACGAACGGCAACGATGTCGGAACCACTCACAACATCAGCAATCTCAACTGCTGTTGTTCTCATCAGAGAATCCATCAAACTCGACCCGTCTAATCCAGCGATAGTAAGGGCAGCGATTGAAATTGCGCAAATGGCAGACCTCGCGGACCTTGAACGAGAGTCAATACACAGACTCTTGGCGTTAACGCCAAACGAAACAGCTTCACAACTCGCTCGTCTAAGAGATGCGGTCGAAGTAACAAATACAGCAGACAGTCGAATTGCAGTCTACGAACAACTCCTCGCAGACGGAAGAAGCGCGACACTTGATTCAAGAGTCGCGTCTAGACTCGCACTTGACGCGGCGCTCTTGCAGAGGCAACTTGGCGACATCGAACAATTCGCACGATGGCTTGCAGAATCGGTTTCGCTAGACCCTTCGTATCCAGACGCCATGTCTCTTGCAACAGGTTTTTTTGGAGATGAAACAGCCGACTTATACACAAGGGCAGAATTGCTTAGCGCAACGATGCTTGCAAACATTCGCGACATTACATCACAGGTTACTCTTGCTGAGTTTCTAATGGCTTACGGCGATTATGAAGACGCGGAAGTAGTGTACAACCTTGTGTTGGGAGAAAAGAAAGACGACGAGTTAACCGATGGGTTGCTTGCAGATATTGCGCTAAGCCAGTGGGCTTCGGGAAACGACGCACTTGCTCTTAAAACCATAGCAACAAGGCAAACATATTTAGACATTCAATTTAGAAAGCGCACGAAGCAGCAACAGCCACGGCTAACTCCACTAGAAGTTGCCAGAATCCACGCACCGCTTATGCCAAAACTAGCAACGCTTCGATCAGCAATTTATGCATGGAGTGAAAAAGATGCCATGGCTGGGCAAAGCCTCACTTCGGCAATCGGGTCGATGCTTATCCTGTCGGAGATGGTTGATTCGGGAGATGGTTATTCATTAAAGGCAGCCGACTTTAAACTTCAAGCAGCGTGGGTTGCACTCTGGATCAGCGATGATGTAACGTTTGCCGAGGAGATGATTGCTGAGGTTGAAGCAAATATTAGTATCGAAGGTGCTCAAAAAACACGATTTGATGGTTGGATTGCTTTGCGAAAGGGCGAGTACGAAGAGGCAATTTCAATACTCTCTACGCTTCCACAAGACGCTTCTGCAAAAGCGGGTGTTGCGTTAGCAAATCTATTGTTAGCGAACACTCAAACCGCAGCAACACAATTTCTTGAGATTGCAAAAAACCATGGTGGAACAATCATTGGCGTGTGGTCGAGAAAGCAACTCGAAAAAATTGTCGGCACAACGTTCGATATTCGTCCCGAGATAAAGAACTTACGCAAGTTGATGGCAGGCGTACTTGATACGACGAACTCGATTGTGGCAGACCCAAGGTCTGCTGTTGATGTTCAAATCTCAACGAGTACAACAACCTTTGCACCGTATGCACCAATAGACGTACGCGTATCAATAACGAACAACACGCCAATCCCAATGACAATTGCGAAGAATGGGCCAATTCAACCACTCTTGTTAATTGAGGGATTACTTGAAATTCCAAGCGTGAATCTTGGCAACCCGCCACCCATGGTCATCCCAATTGACCACGAACTCTCTCTCTTGCCAAAGGGGCAGATAACAACAAATGTAAACCTTCGGACATTCTGGCCAGGAGCTGTTCTTAACGGTGTACCATTGCGTGGTGGGTCGCTTCGACTTTCTGCAACAACGAACTTTGTCGCAAGGGCAATCACAACACAGACAGGACAAAATTTATTGGTGTATGAAAATGGCCCACTTGGTGCAACAGACAAAATGCGCGACCTTCGAATAGACGGTGTTCGGCCCACCGAAGAATGGGTTACGAACGCGCTAACCCAAACAGAAACGGTTGATTCACTCAATGATGTGACATCCCTAGTCTTGCTGTCGTGGATTGTTAAACCAGAAGTAAAGATTACCGTCGTTCCACCGCTTATTCCTCCTCCACCTTCTGAAACCCCACAACTTTCAGACGAAGAAATTGTTAACAACCTGAAAACAAAAGCAATCACAGCAATTCTGTCCCGGTTTCCATCACTCGACCCTGTTTCTCAAGCATGGATGTTAATCACAATGTCATCAGATGCCTCGATTGAGGCAGTAACAGGAATGATGAAAGAACCCGATGGGAAAATCTCAAAGATTGCACAATTGGTGCGACTTGTTTCAACAATTGGTGGTGTTGAGGCGCTTGAAAATGAACATCTTCTCAGTGCGATGGAATCGAGCGATGCAGATGTAAAAACAATTGCGACTTGGGCGCACAACTCAATTAAGCGGGCGTACGAAACAGAAGAAGAAGCACAACAATAATACACGGACACCCACAACAGTTCACTGATATCATGCACACCATGCAACGAGAAGAGCTGGCACAACGAATTGCTGAAACCGCAATTTTGCACGGGGAGTTTACCCTACGAAGCGGGAGAACAAGCACGTGGTATATAGATAAGTACCGATTTACCACGTTGCCGGACATTCTTACTGCCTTGGGTGAGATGTTTGCGGAAAAAATAAAATCACCCACAACTCTCCTTGCGGGCGCGGAACTCGGCGGTATTCCACTGGTCACAACTGCGTCAATGGCGACGGGTCTGCCTTGTATTTTTATACGAAACCAAAAGAAAGAGTACGGAACGTCGCAACAACTCGAGGGAGTTCTTTCAAAGAGTGACCATGTTGTTATTGTTGAAGACATTGCGACGACGGGCGGTCAGGTTCTTGAAGCAGCAAAGACAATTCAAGCGCAGGGCGCAACGGTCGTTTCCATTATCGCCGTCATTGATCGTTGCGAAGGTGCCCGAGAAAACATCGAGTCTGCCGGGTTTGTTTTTGATTCACTCTTTACCACGACAGACTTGGGTGTTGAAGGGGCACGCGAGTAATGAAGATTGTTTCAACACAACTTCTTATCGGGATGGAAATTCACGTTGAACTTGGTACAGAATCCAAGATGTTTACCAACGCGCCAAACGGCGCAACACCAGAACGGTATTCCGCCGAACCAAACGCGCTTGTCAATCCGCTCGTTATGGCGCTCCCCGGCTCTCTTCCAGTCATCAACAAACGCGCAGTGGCAATGTCTATGCGAGTAGGTCTCGCAATGAACTGCACAGTCGCAAACTTTACGAAGTGGGACAGAAAAAACTATTATTACCCAGACTTACCAAAAGGCTATCAGATAAGTCAATTCGACAAACCGTTGTGCTTTAAGGGGACGGTTGAGATAGAAGTCGATGGTGTAGTAAAACCAATTGGCATTACCCGTGCGCACCTCGAAGAAGACACGGGCAAACTCGGTCACGAGTTACCAGGAGGTACACGCTACGATGGTTCGCTCGTAGACTTAAATCGGGCCGGAACACCTTTGTTAGAAATTGTTTCTGATCCAGACATGAAAACCGCCGACGAAGCGGTTGCGTATGGTAAAGAGGTACGTGCTATTTGTCGGTTCCTTGGAGTGACAGAAGGGATTATGCAACGTGGCCACATGCGGTTTGAACCAAACATTAATGTTGTTATCACAACAGAGGACGGTGTCGAACATCCAACTCCCATCGTTGAAGTGAAGAACTTAAATTCATTCAAAGCCCTTCACGGGGCAATTGAACACGAAGCGATTCGTCAAATTGAAGCGTGGAAAGAAGACGGACTTGAAATGGGTCCAAATGCAAAAAGCACACGTGGTTGGGACGACCAAAAAATGGCGACAGTCCTTCAGAGAGAAAAAGAAGACGCACACGATTACCGGTTTTTCCCAGACCCTGACCTCGTGCCACTCACGATTTCACAAGAGTGGATTGATGAAGTAAACAATTCAATACCGGAACTACCTTCGTCGAAAAGAATACGCTACAAAAAAGAATACAACCTTTCAACAAAAGATATAGACGCACTTGTTGCCGACCCAAGCTTGTGCAGATTTTTTGAAATGTGCGTCGACGCTTCAGGAAATGGTACAGAAAGCGCGAAATGGTTGTTAAACGCGGGCGCCAAACTTGCAAACGAAAAAAATTGCAGCGTGCACACACTTGGAATCACACCAGAGCAAATTTCTGGCATTGTTTCACTTCGTGCATCAAACAGCATCGGTTCTTCTGCCGGCAACACCTTGTTTGAAAAACTTTGTGTATCTGATCAAACCGCAGAAGCGCTAGCTGAGGAAGAAGGGCTGCTTCAAGTTAACGACGAGGCCGCGCTCGTCGCTTGGGCGCAAGAGGCAATTGAAACACAGCCACAAGCTGCCGAAGATGTACGCCAGGGGAAAGACGCAGCAATTGGTCGGTTGATTGGAGAGGTGATGAAACGGAGTGGTGGCTCTGCTGACGCCGGTGCAGTTCGCCAGCAAATTCTTTCAATCCTCAAGCCTTCATAAGGAATCAACAATGTTCACAACCATATTTACTGCAATCCTTTTTGCCACGCAACCACTAACTCCAACACGTACGTATAACAGCGCAAAAAATGGATTAGTCCTAACAGTTGAGTTGCCAAAGGGAAAAGATTTTGCAAACCTTGTATTGCTTGATTACGATGGACAGCAACTTTCAACTCCTGCGCCCGTCACAAAGGGTACGCACGATATGGCAAGCAGGATTCCTGAGATTCACACCCTTGATTCGGCAGTTCAGTTACACATGCTTGTTGATGGGAAAAGCGTGGGCGAACCACTTGTCATTCAGCCACTAGAATCAAGAGAGGTGCCGATTGTCGAAGAGGTTCTTGGACCAGGCGGCAAGTCAACCTACACAAAAATAGTGGGGTGGAAAAACGAAGCAGAAGAAGATGGAGTCGATGGTTCTTTTTTGAGTGGATGGCGGGTATATGTGGATAAGGACGTGCTTATCTCAACCAGCGAGGGCGATGTTCGTGTTTCGCTTCGACCAGATGTTGCACCAAACACGGTTTGGAATTTTCGAGAACTTGCAAACGGTGGTTTGTATCACAACACAACATTTCACAGAATAGTGCCACTCTCAAGTAAGGGGCATCCTTTTGTTATTCAGGGTGGTGATCCGACGGGCTCTGGGATGGGAGGTCCCGGTTACTGGTTACCAATAGAAAACAGTTCGCTCCCACACGATTTTGGTGTCATTTCAATGGCAAGGGCGAGCGACCCAGATTCAGCTGGCTGTCAGTTTTTTCTCTGTTTGTCCCGTGAAGGAACAGCGCGCCTCGATGGACAATATTGTTCGTTTGGCGAGACTGTTTCAGGCAACGATGTAATCCGTGCAATCGCTGCGGCGCCCCTTGCGGACCCCGCCACAGGTGAACCCGTTGAACCACCAATAATCCATTCCATCGCACTCATCCCAACAAATTAACAATCCCGCGGGTCGTTTATTTATGGGAGGTGATCGGTTTTGTGAACAGGGCGCCAATCTTGAAGCGCAAGGAAACCGTGTCCGTGATAGTGAAGCAGCTCGCCTGTTAACAGAACAGGAATAGTCTGGTCTTTTCCGCGGACTGACTTTACAAGCGAAGCGAAGGTTGTTCCAGGAAGCACGGTTACTGGCGGATCACTTAATCCAGTTGCATCACTGACGAAAACCGCAATCCAAGCGCCACGGTCGTTTCGAACAAGATGACATCTTCTTGCAGTGATTCGCGCGCCTTCGGAACGGACTGTTGTTGCAGCAATAGGATTGTCAGCCGCGTTGCGAATACTTCGAACTAGCGAGCCGGTTGCTTCTTCCAACTCACGCACAATATCTGCGACTGAATCATCAAAATCCTCGCGCTCGATTGTTGTTTTGTTTGGGTTAATTGGAACCGTAGTGGGGTGATTCCGCTCCGCGTGTTCTTCGAGCGAAACCGCCTCCTTAACAAGAATAAAATTTTGGTTTTTGTATGCGTATACATCTCCAGAAACGCGGAATTTGTTGTCTGGGTTCTTTTCTCTTACAGCTTCCATTTCAACAAGGCGTCGATTTGGTAAAACGATGAGCGAATGCACGTTGGCATCGTTTCTTTCAAGCTGAATTTG
>CAZURP010000031.1:0-1138 GCA_964623715.1 uncultured Isosphaeraceae bacterium
GAATTGACATCCTCACACTCTTTCCAGAGATGCTTGAAGCAACACTTGCAACAAGTATCGTCAAGCGAGCACAGGATGGTGGACAAGTCGAAATACACGTCCATGACATTCGCGATTGGGCGGACAACAAACACCGCAAGGTCGATCATCGACCCTATGGTGGTGGGCCAGGAATGGTCATGATGTGCCAACCTCTGCACGACGCAGTGCAAGAGGTTGAGCGACAACTGAATACCTCTCCCGTTCGGATTCACTTCACGCCTCAAGGCGAGGTGCTAAAGCAAGAACGGGTCGAACAACTTGCCTGCGAAAAAAACCTTGTGTTAATCGCAGGCCACTACGAAGGGATCGACGAACGAGTTATCGAAACACTCGATCCCCTCGAACTGAGCACTGGAGATTATGTGCTCAGTGGCGGAGAAATCCCTGCCCTGCTTCTTGTTGATGCAGTCGTAAGGCTTCTCCCTGGCGTTCTTGGTCATGCTGATTCAGCAGACCAAGATTCCTTTTCAAAGAGGAATGTCGACGGCAAACGCTTGCTCGACTGCCCTCATTACACACGTCCACGTGTATGGAATGAAAAGGAAGTGCCAGCCGTGCTGCTTAGTGGCGACCACAGTGCGGTCGATAAGTGGCGAGAAAAGCAAATGGTTTCGCGTACCAAATCGCGTCGCCCAGACTTGCTTGAACATGAAGAAGTTGACCCCTGAGCTTTGGCTCAAGTCACCCCGACCACTGGAAACATTCCAAGTCGAAACAAATGAAAGGACCCTACCCATGGGACAACAACAAACAGTCGAATCAGTCACCGCAGGACAACTGCGAGCAGATGATTTTTTCCCTGACTTTAGCGTCGGTGACACTATCAACGTGCACTACACAATCGTTGAAGGCGAAAAGGAACGCGTTCAAATTTTTCAAGGCGTTCTCATCGGCCGTAAGGGTCGGGGAGTAAACACAACCATTACAGTTCGTCGTATCGTTGCAAACGAAGGCGTCGAACGTATTTTCCCTCTGCACTCACCACGTATTGCGCAAATAGAAATCGTACGACAAGGCGATGCTCGTCGAGCGAAGTTATACTTCCTCCGAGACCGAGTTGGTAAGTCAAGGCGATTACGCGATAAACGTCGCGGCC
>CAZURP010000031.1:1148-11198 GCA_964623715.1 uncultured Isosphaeraceae bacterium
CCTTGTTGTTATGTAATGGCTATTACGCTAAAACGGGCGGGCCAAAATTTATGTTTTGTTATTACAGTCACTAAAAGAAAACGGCTCGCCAATATTCATGGCGAGCCGTTTTCTTTGTCAGGAATGGGTCAAACTAAAACCCCTCGGATTACCCCGCTTTGCGATAACTTTCCTTCTCTCGAAAGAAAGAACTCGCAGGAGATTTTGGTTGCGCTTTTGCTTTTCCATTTTCAGCAACTGGCGAACCAATTAAAAAATTCGCATTAGCCGAGGTCGTCCCCTCCGACGACCCAGACCATGCAGTTTTTTCTGGAGCAGTACGTTTCGCCCTTGCAGCGTCTATTGAACGAGCCATCGCTTCAAGCATTGGGCGGACGTGTTCTGATGATTTGTTTCTGGTATTCATATTATTGTTTCCATGGCCTTCAACTATGAGGGCTGTGATGGTATCGGCGGTTGAAATGCCCGACTTTTGTCACAGCAGTAAAAAAATGACGTCCAATAACCCAATGGCTATTAGCAACACGTAGACAAGCCCCAAGTCAAGTTTTTTTTTCAGGAATCCCGCCGTTGATCTCGCGCAACACGTGAAATATCATCGTAAATGGTCTCTAGAAGCCCCGCCATCGGAAATTTACCCTCCATGGGTGAAATGCCCAATCGACGTAACAGAGTGTGTGGGAGGTGTGTCGGCATCGGAGCTCGGTCCGCCTCTTTCACAGAATGAGGCGAACGCCAGAAATCTTCCAAACATTCTTCGAGTGGGAGCAACACCGGCAAGTCGTCATCACGAACACTCGCATGCGCTCTTGCCTCACCTTTTGCATCAAGTGTTCGAGCTTGGCGTAGCTTGATGAGAAGATCATCTTTGTCTGTTCCCTTCATGTCAAAATACGACAAAGGGAACACAAGAAATCGTTGTGCTGTTAAAAACATCGCTGCTGCTGCATGCTTGCAGGGCTTCGTGTCCTTGCAACCGCACCGAACAACAATGTCATCAGCAAATGAAGAAAGTCCGCAATCATGCATCATCATTGCGAGACTAGATGGCACCTTTCCGGCAGACAAACGAGCAGCGATCCGAGCTTCACCAGCCATGCGCTGTGCAACTTTTGTCCACTCATCTGAAGTAAGAACTGGAACATCTATTTCAAGTCGAAAGGGTTTTTCTTCAGTGCATTGCACCTTGGAAGTAATTTTGCCTTTTTCCATTTTTAACAAACGAATTTGGCCATCCATCGCATAGTTTTGCCCAGCGACTAATCGATCCATAGAAAAATTCTTTTCAATAGAATTGATTACCCAAGCAGATGGGGTGTGAATGCGCAAATCTTCAAGAGAAGTTTTGAGCTTCATGCTTGGTTTCCCTTTACGTGAGACTGTGGGTTTGCTCATCACATTTGCTCCAATGCTGATTCGCGAAGCACAAGCATATCGCGTAGTTGTCCAGCAGAAAGATCAGACAACCATTGCTCGCCTGAGCCAACAATGTTTTCTGCTAATTCCATCTTCTGTTCAATCATTTGATCGATACGTTCTTCGAGCGTGCCCGTGCAAACAAATTTGTGCACGTGCACCGTTTTTGTTTGGCCAATTCTGAACGCTCGGTCGGTCGCTTGGTTTTCAATTGCTGGGTTCCACCAACGGTCGTAATGGAACACGTGATTTGCAGCCGTAAGATTCAAGCCAACTCCGCCTGCTTTCAAAGAAAGAATGAAAACAGGAACGTTTCCATCGTCTGCTTGGAATCTGTCAATGAATTGCTGCCGACGCTTTGGGGGCGTGCCACCATGCAAAAAGAGCGTGTCGCATTCAAGGTCGTGTTGAATCATTGCTGAAAGAAGGCGGCCCATTTCTCTGAACTGCGTAAACACGAGTGCCTTCTCACCTGTTGCAAGAACTTCTTCGAGCAAAGACATTAACCGTGATGATTTTCCTGAACGGGCGGATTGCAAGCCGGGCGCTGAAGACTCAACCATATCTACACCATCACGATGATCCGCTTGCCCATAATGTCCAGGGTGATTGCAAACTTGTTTCAATTTAACCAGCGTAGACAGCACAAGGCCTCGGCGCTGTATCCCCTCGGAACGTTCCACTTCACTGACCATTTTGTTTACGACTTGTTCGTAAATACTTGCTTGCTCTGCAGTCAAGTTTGCATACTCTTTTGTCTGAACACAATCTGGAAGGTCATCAATAACGGTAGCGTCTGTCTTAAGGCGACGAAGTACGAACGGTTGAATCATGCGACGGAGTTGTTCTGCGCGTTTTGGATCTCGACGTTGCTCAATTGGACGAGCAATCGTGCGTTTGAATGTCCCTTGAGGTCCGAGGTAGCCAGGATTCAAAAATTCCATGATGGACCAAAGTTCTATCAATCGATTTTCAACTGGCGTACCCGTCAAGGCGACGCGGTGCCACGCTTGAAGCGCTCTGATTGATTGCGCTTGTTTTGTTGGCGGGTTCTTAATGTACTGCGCTTCATCAAGCGCAACTCGATGCCATGAAATCAAATTCAGCGTGTCGCGATCTCTATGAACCAACCCGTACGTTGTAACAATGACTTCAGTTTCTGCAACTATGTCTGCAAAATCTTCGCCAAGAGGACGATCGATTCCGTGATGTACATGTACCTTTAACTCTGGAGAAAACTTATCTAGTTCTCGTTCCCAGTTACCTATAACTGATGTTGGAACGACTAACAGTGTTGGGCCAACTCCCGCTGTTGCTTCGAATCGTTCGTGCTGCAAGAGCGCAATGAGCTGAATTGTTTTACCAAGTCCCATGTCATCAGCAAGACATGTGCCAATACCGAACTTGGAGAGGAATGCCATCCACCTCAAACCAGTGAGTTGGTATGGGCGCAACTGTCCTTCAAAATTAGGGGGCTGGGGTATTTCAGGAAGAGATTCGCTTTCTGTAGTTGACTCTAACAACTCGTGTACCCAGCCTGTCGCAGTCAAACCACCAATCGAAAGAGTATGTAGCGCCTCGCCGTCACCTTGCGCCATACGAAGTGCTTCAAGCAATTGCATTTCTGCTTGCATGCCATCAGCGAAGAGTCGCTTGGCCTCTTCAATTGCACCTTTTTGGAGATGCACCCACTTCCCCTGCACTTGCACAAGTGGTTGTTTTTGTTTCAAGAGTTCTTCAAATTCTTCTTGCGTTAACAAATTGCCACCAACTGCGACTTGCCACTTGCATTCTACGATTGCATTTAAGCCAAGAACTGATGCAGAACCAAACGAGCCCTCAGCGCGTTCAGCAAGTGCAACTTCCAGAGAAGGAGATTCAATATGTAAGTTCGCACTTAATGTACTTTGCTCACTACCCCACCAAAGTGGAACAGACGTTCTAAAACCAGATTCCTCTAACAGAGGAAGGTACTCGACAAGAAATCGATGTGCTTCAACTGTTGTTAGTTCGATTTCACATGGTGTTGATTCTTCAAGCGACTTTTCTAGTTTAGGATAGAGCATCGCTGCGCGATCCAGCTCGTTTAAAAATAATTCTGGCAAGCGATCATCGCTTCCGCTTTCACTGCCTGATTCGCCCCACACTTCAACCGCCGAAACTTCACGAGATTCGTCTTCTGCAGACTGCAGCGCAAAGGTTAACTTCCAATCGCCATTTGCTGTGTCGGGTTCATGTAGTTCTAATAACAACCTCCAAGATAAATCTTCCCCAACATCACAAAGGCGCCCAAGCCATCTTCGTGCATCTGTAAACACCGCCAGTAGCCGATCAGGGCTACCCGCAATCGAAGATTGTTCGTGAAGTAGCGCAGACAACCACGCAACATGTGCATCCTCAGAGGGATCCCATTCGTCCACTGCATCCACAAAATCATCCGCAATGAGAATATCGCGAATCATTCCATTTGCCATGTCTTCGAGGGCAGATTCAAGCAACACTCTGCCATCGCCCACAGTTGATCTTGCAATAGGCGGCATCGCTCGAAGCAGGAGACCAATTCGTTCAACAACTTCTTCATCGTGTAACCAAGGCGTCCACTTAGCAGTCAAGTGTTTTCTGTCCACCTGCAACATCGTTGGGATAAATCGCTGATCAACAAGAAGGTCCAAGGCAAGTTGTCCAACACTTGACCAAAAATGAACCGAGTGCCCGACTTCAAATTTTTCATCGCACGCATGATGAGAAAGCACGTTCAAAAGTTTTGTCGCATCTGCTGGGTTAACAGCTATTGATGAAACCGTAAACTCGCCCAGCATCGGTTCGCTCGCGTGCTCGTGATCGCCCATAATACTAACAAGGCGATCACTCGGCCAAGGACCTAACAAATCATGGGGCAACTTCAGGGAGAAAGTAGAAAGTTCACTTCGACCAAGTTGCACATTTGCGCTTTGCAATACTTCCAATAAGGTACTTGAGTCGATTGCGTAGGGATGCGCTACCGCTTGCGCAGTCGCAAGTGCAACCGATTGTTCGCCTGTTTCAATGTTTGCTTGTGGTGAAGCAATCGATGACAACGCATCGAACGCCTCGAGCGATTCAGCCCACAGGTGAAGTTTGCCAACCTTCCAATTGGCGTGAATAACAAGCATCAGTCCTCCATCCATGAATGATCGCGTTGGGGCTCGAACCCAAGACCGCCTGATTAAAAGTCAGGTGCTCTACCAACTGAGCTACGCGACCGAGAATCGCCTATTCTACACCTATCCGCGCCATATTGCGAGGGGGAGCCGAGAAAGAAATGTGGTGTTATCGGAGGTAAAAATGAAAGGAATTTGAGCGTATGCCCTTTCTCTTTCTACCACTTTGCAGGTTCAAGGAATACAGCGAGGTCGTCCGATAAGAGGGCTACCGGAAATGGCTTTGGGTGGAACTCAAAGCCCAACATTCCAACCGAACGTGCCAGCTCATGGATACGAGTTGTGCGCATAAGTGGATGTGGTTTTTGACCACAAGAATATACCTATGGATCGAAAACAGCCAAACACACACCAAAGACCGATATTTAACGCAAACGCGCATAATTTGCTTAACAGTTCGGCTTCAACGACCGAGAACTCTTCTATGCCAAATAAAAACAATGACTCTCCCAACCGCGTAGTACTTGTAAAAGGAGACCACCAATGGAGATTCGAATGGCAAACTGGGCAAGAATTATCTGCGGTAAAAGCGATCACTGATATTGCCAAATCAAGCGAAACCAATTTTGATTGGTTCGATGCCGCGATGGTCTGCCACGAAATGTCGAAAATAACTGCCAAGGCTGCATAAGACTGGAAATACTATGAAAAAGAATATTGAACAAAATGTCCCAATCGTTACATCGTTCCTTGGATACCTTCTAGAAGAACGCGCTTTTAGTGTGTATACGGGGAGGTGCTACGGAGTAGATTTGCGCCAGTACCTCATTTGGATCACCGAAGAACAAAATCTCACGCTCGATATCCCCGCAGAAACCGATGCTTGGCAACGATTTTCCAGTGGGGAAAAAGAGGTTGCTGGACATGTGGGGCCAGAAACCATCAGCGAACATATCGTCAACGCTGATACAGATTACCTTCGTAGTTTTTTAGCGCACCTCGCTGAGTCAAGCTACTCCCCCGCCACCATGGCGAGGAAGATTGCCACGCTCCGTAGTTTTTACAAATGGCTTGAGCGAAACAATTGTATCGATTCAAACCCAATGACACTCATCCGAACACCAAGGCAAAAGAAGCGCCTTCCAAAAGCAATCGACGTAGAACAAGTTGAAAAACTTCTTTCCGCACCAAATGACAAAACGCTCCTTGGTGCTCGCGATCGTGCAATACTTGAAACTCTTTATTCCACAGGCATTCGAGTAAGCGAACTCGTGGGTATCAACTTTGGCGATATTGATGAAACTGGACAAGCGATTGTTATTCGTGGTAAGGGTCGAAAAGAACGAATCGTGCCACTTGGCACGCATGCAATGACTGCTATTTCACATTACCTTGGTGTACTTGAAGCAAATAGTGTCACTAACGGCTCAGAGGATCCACTCTTCATTAACAAACACACGACACGACTATCAACTCGATCTGTTCGAAGAAAAGTTAGCAAGTACCTCGAACAAGTTGGTCTAGACCCAGCGATTAGCCCGCACACGCTACGGCACAGTTTTGCAACACACCTACTCGATAATGGTGCAGATCTTCGAAGTGTACAGGAACTGCTTGGGCATCAATCTTTATCAACAACCCAGATATATACGCATCTCACAACAAAGAGAATGCGAGAAACATACGATCAAGCACATCCTCGCGCCGAAGCGAGTTGATGCAAAGACAAGTCAAAAGGGCGTTTGCAGTTGCAAGCGCCCTTTTTTATTGTCGTTTGGCAACGACAAGTGTGATGTCATCGGTTCGGGGCGCATCCCCACAAAACGTAAGAACGGCATCGCAAACCGCATCACAGATCTCAGAAGAAGATGCAGCACGATTATTCACAATCACTTCAATCAAGCGCTCTTTCCCAAACATTTCACTCTTGGATTCATTCCACGCTTCCCAGATCCCATCGGTTCCAAGAACAATCACAGAACCGCTTTCTATTCTCTGCGGACCCTTCTCCGTAAAAGACCAATTTGCATTTATACCAAGGGGAAGGTCGTCGCCTTCGAGTTCTGAAACAGTACCATCCCCAGCAACGACGATTGCAGGGTCATGACCAGCGGATACCCAGCGTGCTTCATTGGAATTTGCATCGAGTTGAAGACAATAAAATGTCATAAACCAACCCAAAGGTGTATCAGCAACCAGCGCATTGTTTACACCATGTAATTGCTTCGCAGGATTCTCCTCAGACTGTAATCCGCCTCGTATGAACGAACGCGCTGTTGCCATCATAAGTGCTGAAGCAATCCCATGACCAGTTACATCACCAAGCACAAGGAGCAATCCTGTTTGGTCGGCAGTTAGAATGAAATCATAATAATCACCACCCGTAGCGTCGCAATACATGCTTTTACCTCCAATGTCCCAATCCAAAAACGTAGGGTTTTCGCTTGGCAAGAGGCACTGCTGAATTTGCTTCGCAACTTCAAGGGAGTCTTGCATAGCAAGACGGTCTTTTAACTTTGGAATCATGTCATTAAAGTGACGGGTCAATTCGCCAATCTCGTCCTTGCCACAATTCTCTACTTCAACATCAAAATTACCCACAGAAATTGACGCTGTTGCCTTTGTCAATTGCATGATTGGTCTGCTCACCAATCGAGAAACCATCAGAGAAATGACCAATACTACAAGAACAACTCCACCAGAAAGAAGAGCAACTATAAGTATGTTTTGCGTAGTCATTTCAAACAAAATTTGTTCCTCTGCGATCGCCTTTGAAGCGATAACATCGTGGGGAACCCACACGACAAGCGACGCATTCAACCCTGCGATTGGAGCATATGCAACAACAGAAAATTTCTCGCCATCATGATAATCCATCACTCCAACACTCGCGTTCGTTACACGTTGGTACAGTTGTTGAAAATCTTCTGAAGCATCTTGGAACACCTCTTGTTCTACATGCGCATTCCAGTCTACTTTTCCATCTTCCATCTTCTGCGATCCGAGAACAGTAAACGCACCATCAATTGGTAAAACAACACGAATGATCGCATCCGAACTCCAGGCAGTTGGAATTGCAATTTCATGAAGGACATCCATTACGTAGCGTTCCGCCCCTGTCACTCCAAGTAAGCTTCCGTCTTTGGAAAGAACAGGAGCGACCGACGCGACAACAAATCGAAGCGTGCTTGCATCTATCTCTGGGAGCGTGTGGACAATCTCGCCACTAGATTCGAGAGCAAGTTTATACCACTCCCTATCGCGTGGGTCGTACCCTTCAGGCATGCCGCCGTGCCCCGGATACGTTCCACCCATGCCACTGATAGTACCTGTGAAATAACGTGCCGCAGGCAATCCGGGTGCCATCGAAAGTGCTTGGTAAACGGGATTCATCGATTGCAATTGGTTCGCTTGTAAGTTCGCAACCGCATCAGGAACCCCATGAGAACGAATAATCGCTTGTGTCTCATACGAAACTGGACAGTGAAGAATAGTTCCATCAAGCAAACGGCAATCAAACATAGACAACGTTTGTAAATCAGCCGGTGCCGTCTTTGGGTTATCAAAAGAAGTGACTGAATATGTTTTTTGCTCTGGAGGATTTTGCAGTGAAAGTGCTTTTGTTGCGGCAAGTTGCTGCACTCGTACAGCCATATCTAACTGCACTGTGCTAAGGCCAATCAGCTTGCCGTTCTCGTCTACTATTTCTTGGAGTTGTGTTTCCGCTTCTGCAAGTAACGCTTCTGTTGTTTCATCTGCTAATTGTTCACCTAAGCTCGCCAACGAAACAAAACTAAAAAATCCAACTACAAGAGTTGGGGTCACTGAAACCAGTAAAAGCAAGAGCAATAATTTGGTTCGCAGTTTCATCTTACTAGACCTTACTCAAGTGCACTCTGCAACAAACCATCCACTGTCGCAAAATAACGGTTTGCTTCGTCAAGCAGACGTGCTGGAATGAATGTGGGTTGCATCGAGTCAAAGGTTGCTGTTGGAGGGTTGTTTGGTAGAAGGCGAATTGTAAAAATCCACTCTCGGTTGTCCACTTGTTCGTTTTGTCGTGGGAGTTGTAGCGAACGGCCCAATAGCCTATGCACCAATATCTTACTAGTGGATGCATCAACATCAACTAGATTCTCCAAAACAATCCAACGCTTCCTAGGATCCTCTGATTCGTAATCGGGAGCATTTGCCGCAGCAACCATCGCTGTCCACACAGTATTTCTTTGGCTATTCTGCCAACTATGTTGTGGCGTTGAACATCCCACGAAGAATAGAAGACTAAGAATTGGGAAAACACGAATCATTCTGTTTCCATTGCCTCGGCTGGAATATCCGCGTTCGAGTACACATTTTGCACATCATCGTGATCTTCAAATGACTCAATGAGGCGCATTATTTTTACGCCTTGTTCTATATCACAAGTCACCGTTGTCGCAGGGACCATCGTAACTTCTGCAGACATTGCACTTATTCCAGCGCCCTCAATCGCTTGACGAAGAGTGAGAAAATCAGCTGGCTCACAAGTAACTTCCCAACCACCGTCACTTTGCGTAATGTCTGTTGCACCCGCATCAAGTGCGACTTCCATAAGTTGCTCTTCTGACGTCTCGCATTCTTCAATGAGGACCACTCCAGTGCTTGTAAAACTGAAAGACACAGCGCCAGGCTTCCCGAGGTTTCCATTGCCTTTTTCAAAAAGTTTTCTCATTTCTGGTGCAGTGCGATTTACGTTATCTGTAAGTACATCAATGATAATAGCAATTCCATTTGGGCCGTACCCCTCGTAACGAACCTCTTCGTAGCGAACGCCTTCATCACCTTCTCCACTTGCTTTTTTGATAGCCTTTTCAATTGTGTCCTTCGCCATGTTGACAGCTTTTGCATCAACGATGGCATATCGAAGTGTGAGATTAACTTCGGGATCTGGGCCACCATTTTTTACTGCAACCATAATAGCACGGCTACATTTTGACCAAGCTTTGCCTTTTACTGCATCCTGTCTTGCTTTCCGATGCTTGATATTTGCCCATTTACTATGACCAGCCATGTCACTGTGCTCCGTTCTTTGTCTTTGGCGCAATAATTATTGGATCTTCACCATTGTTTACCGCTGCTAATTTACGCATTACTCTGCGAGCAATCTCGCCTAACTCTAAATCATACATTGCCTCGGAAGTTGCAACCGAAATTCCCCACACAGAGCGAACCATTTCATTAAACCCCTCAAGATACGCCTGTTTTGATTCCTTAGTATTTAGTATCGAAGCGGCTGTCTGCCAAGCACGAACTGCGCTGTTTTTATTTCCGATCAACCAATACGCATCACCCAACACCAAGGCCAAACTCATCATTACACCAGCAAGCAACCCTAACAGCAAAATAGGGCAGCCCATAAAGGGAAAATAGAGCCCAAAATAGGGCCCTGAATAGGGCCCTAAATAGGGCCCTATATGGGGGGATGCCGCTGGCACCCGCCCCTGAAATCATACTT
>CAZURP010000032.1:0-11020 GCA_964623715.1 uncultured Isosphaeraceae bacterium
GGGTTGGGTGCCGATTCCAAGTGAATAGTAAGCGTTGGCTGAGTCCCTTTAATCGTTTCGCGACTCGCGTAAGCGGATTGACTTTCATTTCCAGACGGCGCATCTTTATACGCGATCAACGAGAGTCGACCGCCGTGGTTTTCTATTGCATCTTTTACCAAATCGACAATGAATAACTTCACATTGCCATTCGTGCCAACAAGGAAGTCAAACACTGGGACCTCTGGGTCAACGTCTCCAAATGCACCAGAACCACCGGGCCAAACATTTATTCCGTCGTATGTTTCCCATGTTGCTGTTTCACTTACCCAATCTTGCGCAACGCCAAGCGATTCAATGTTAAGCCGTGAAAGAGACATGACTGAAGAACTTCCATGTGCTTCTTCGTAATCAAACACAAGAATTGCTGAAGTGATATTGCCTGTGTCCAGACTCGGATCAAGCATATAGTCGAGCAAGATATGTTGTCTTGCGGAAGTTGCATTTTCACCAGCCCAGAGTGTCACGTCTTCGCCATGGGGCGTAAGAGGATTTGCTTCATCAATCCACGTATCAGCAAGAGGTGTCTCAAGTATTGTTACTTTCGATTCATAACACGATGCACCCGCCATATATGAACCGCCGTCGGAGAGGCATTCGGACGGTGTCATCACGTCGATACACGTACCACTGCCGAAACAACAGGCACCAACTGTAACGCAAGGAGTAATCTCACACGTCGAGTCGAACCCCATGTACGTCCCGCCGAGCAACCCAGAGCAAGATATTTCTGAGACATCAACACATGATCCGTAATCATTAGACAAACAACATGCGCCCGGAACACATGCATTTTCATAACAGAAAACACCAGGGTTGTACGTGCCAAACAATGAGAGGCACTGGGCTTCATTAAGTACATCCATGCAGGATGCGCTTGCAAAACAACAAGAACCAAGCGGTGTGCACGATTGCGTCGCACACGCCGTGTCAACCCCTGCAAAAATTGCACCCATCTCAGCACAACTTGCAGAAGAAACATCAAGGCAGTGCCCATCAAGGGGTGGTAACAAATCAGGCTGATCGACACCATCAACACAGCAAGCACCAATACATGCTGTGTCGCTGCATGAAACGCCAAGACCAAGGTACTCACCGCCATTATCAATGCAGGTTGTTTCATACGTATAAATACAGCCGCCTTCGACAAAACAACACGCGCCCAAATCAATACATGGGCCATCGTCGGTTCCCGGGTCGCCATCTGGGTCGCACACTTCGCCATCGAAGAAGGTCCCGCCCAGAAGCCCTTCGCAGGTGTCTTTCGAAATTTCCACACACAAACCTGTATCAAGGCAACACGCCCAAGGGTCACCCCCTGCTTTAGCTTGGTGTGCGTGCGCAATGAACGCTTCTAATAGAAACGGTTGCATCTCCATCCCGAGCATTTGCACGGATGGTTCGTTCGGTCCCGCAATTGAAGATTCCCCTGCAGGCACATACCCAAAAGGCGAATCAACGTTATTATCATTTTTTTGTCTGCCAATCAGTGGAGGTGTCACCGCCTGACTAAGAGGGAGGTCTGCAACTGGAACTGTTCCATCAGAAACATACGGCAGAGTCGAGTGTTCACGCCAGTTGGAATCCTTATCTCTATAGGTCAATAGATTGGACGCAAGCCCCGCAGCACTAATGCGGGCTTGTTGGTAATAGTTTGACTCAAGATCAGCCCAATCACCGTTTGGATCAGGTACAGAGTAAACCCCAAGAGGTGCATGCGCATCTCGACTCAACGTGTCGTAATCAACACCGTTGGGGTCAAGGTACTCTATATTTTCAATACCTCGTTCCTGCGAATCAGTCATCGCGAGAAGAATCTGTAGAGGTGCTCGGTCAGCTAAGTTCAATCGCCCATCGAAATCAGACTCAAACCAAACGTCTTCCCAAGGAGGATAAAAATCACCCTTCGATGGATAGTACTCTCGCAAATCCGCTTTAGACCTTGATTGTTCCCGCCAGTTAGCTACTGCATTTTCAATTCCAACCTGACCTTCACCATTCCCCGCTGCGTTAAACGCTTCAATGACTACCTTTGCTGGAAAGGTTGATCCGTAGAGACCAATAAGATCATTACCAGTGAATCCCATTGCTAAATATTCAGCTATATCAAATGCACGATATCCATTTGGCAAACCTAGGCTCTCTGGGTCATGCCGGTTCCAAAACCGTTCTTCCCACCGAAGCCACGGCGGGAGCAAATCATTTCGAACACCTGAGAAAAGCGTCAACTTGCGACGATTATCAAAAACCATTTGTCCATTGTCGAGTTGCGCACGGTACTCGGACGCTTCGTGCTGGTCCATGTGCGATCGCAAAAATTGCGTGTCGTAGTCGCTAATTAAATTATTCGTACTTCGTTCAAAACGAGACCCGACGAATTGGTAGTTGTTACCCTCAGCAACGCGAAGTTCTAACTCGTCCGAAACGGTGTACGGGCGCAATCCATTCGTAGCATTAAACGGGTCTCGTCCAGCGAGCTGGAAGTACCAGAGCCGACCATACCGCGATGTAATATCATCCGTGATGCTCAGTGCATGGTTTGATGTTGGATCGGCAAAGACTGCGTTGGGTGTGTTGTAATCAACTTCAATCCCAAGCTCGTCGAGCATACTCGCGTTTTCTTGGTCTTTCCACTGGTCCGTATCCCAGTCAACGTACACTTGCGCATTTTCGTTGACAGGCTCGACTCTTGGATACGTAATCCAAGTTTGCCCATTGAAGAGTGCGTTGCCCGGAAGGTTCGCAAGGTTGTCCATGAATCCAACGCGCCACGGGAAGACGTTCCCAAAACTCACATCGTTTTGCCCTACAATCGCAAGGTCCGCTGGTGTGTGCCCACGCGTCGCTTCACCAACAACATCACGTGCTGTATCGTTGTCGTTCCAATCACCGAAATCTTTACGATGGAATTGCGTTGCAACGTTTACGTTTCCTCGACCGCTGTTGTCCGTTACCGAAACAGCAACGATTTGGCGAGTGTCAGGCCCGAGCGTTTGTGGGTACAAATGCCAAAAGGCATCGGTAAAACCATCGCCATCGGTATCCGTCAACATTCGCTCGACGTACCATCGGCTTGTTCCTTCTATGTACGCATCGTGCGGTCGTTCACCTGCATCTGGGTCGTTATGAATCCCGTCACCATTCAAATCACTAAGATCTAAAAAGTTTTGCGGCAATAAAGCGTAGTTCGATTGTGCATTCACCCACCCTTGGTACGTCGTCCAATCAAGCCACAAGTTAAAGTTCGCCTGCCCACCATTGATAAGTGCAGGATAGTGTGTTGTCGTACTTAAACCGAGACCCTGCCAGCCTGATGCTCTTTGCGGTCTTCCAGTTGGCCATTGTTCGATGGGCACATCAAGGTCAGTCACTAAACTCCATGTCACATCGCTGATGTCTGGCACTGCGCGCCAGGCATTGTTACTGCGAGACAAGTTTGTCAAGTGGCGCCAATGCGTGAACGTTTCGGGCGTTCCATCGGTGTTCGTCCATCCGGGAATCCCTTGGCCGATACCATCAATAACATCTGCGCGTTGCGGTTCGAGGTCGCGCAACCAACGCGTATCACCAAACGATGGACCGCCCATTGGGTTTGTTGGCCCCGATGCAAGTTCGCCCACAAAACTAAGGTCGTCTGGCGGGTTTGTCCATGGAACAACTTCGTAGGGCGCAAAGTTGAACGAATAGTCTTTATCGTGGCCATACCGCAAAGACGTTTCGTACGGCGCCCCTCTTCGAACGTTCGCACTCTCTGCAGGAATTTGCGTCGTTGCAACAATCGGCTTTGCAAAAAGTGCCTGCGCAGTTTCGTCTGCCACTTGGGTTGCGATCGTCCGCGCCCTGTCGTTAATTTTTGAAACATCGCGCTGCGCAACTGCTGTTGCTCTGCCACTTTGTGTTCGTGTGATAAATGCTGTTGCAACTAACACGAGGAGGACAAGAATGCCCACGACAAGAATAAGTGCGTTACCAAAGCGAGGACGTATACATTGTTGTGTATGTAATTTCATTAGTTTCGCTCCGGCAGATCAACGACAAATTGGTATGTCCACCCCGCTCCTAATCTGTTGTTTCTGTCGAGCAAGTGCAAGGTGATCCGCAGTGCGCTTGGCCATGGCGTGTACCGCCAAGTCGGATCACCGTATTGTCCATTTAGAAAGTCAACTTGGTTTTCCATAAATGGCTCTCGACCATTGAATCCGAACATCGCCCAATATTCATTTGTGCGCGTGCCGATGTTATAGACCGTCGGAACAGGCACGACACCTGCTGCATCGTCCGTCGCAAAATACGGTTCAATAAGTGCAGGGTCAACAGAAAATGGCGCGACGTCGCCGTCGGTTGCATCGTCATTCGCGTCTATGGTAAACTCCCTCAACGTGTTAAAGGCAATGTTGTACTGGCCATTATCTGCGTCTTGCACATAAATATACGAACCACCGAACCAAGGACGTTCTTGGGTTGTTTCAAACTGATAGCCGGAATACCACACGTTGTTTGCGTCCACAGCTTCGCCGACACCCTCGTCGTAGGTCCACTCCACTTGGAAGGAAACACACCCTTCAGCAATTGCTGACATCATCAACGCTTGGTCATACCGAAACGCAGTTGGAGGATACGGTTCGACGCGAGGCCAGTAAAAAAGCGACGCAATAAGTTCTTGTTGGTCGGTCGTGGATGTTGAACCCTCCGTTCGCCACTGCCGATTGGCTGACCCAAAGTCAACTTCTTGCAGCACCGACTGGCGAACATCGTCGAGTTGCGGTGCAGCAATATCGACTCGGCCGTGCAGGACGTGCGGAAAATTGTACGAGCCGCCTATCCTAGGGTCCCACGGGAAAATTGTTTGGGAAGAGACACCTCTTCGCATATACGTTTTCTTTGAATCATCGTTTGGGTTATTGTCGTCGTCGTCTGCGAGAATAACTGCTTGTCGGCAGAGCGTCCATTCGCTTGGGTGGTTCTGGGTGCCGTTGGCATACGCGCCTGTTGCAAACACATCAAACCGAGTGGCTTGCGCTTCGGGGTACAAACGGGTTTCCACTTCAACGGCACCCTCGTACCAAGGCGTCAGGACGCCCGGAATTGTTGAACCAAAATAGACTGGATCATCAGACTGTTCATCGTTGTTCACACCTTGCTCGATACCATCGAGTTGCGGAAACCGAACACCGTGGCCGTAGTAGACACGCGTCGCTAACCCTTGGCCGGCAAAATCAGTCGAACCTGTATTTAACATTGGCGTTGCTATGCCATCTGTGAAAAAGATGAGCTGGTCGCATCGAATGATTGCATCGCCTGGAAGCGAATCGTCAATGAGAAAATAATTCCCCTTGGCGTTGTTTGGAATCGCCACAGAACGGATTCCAAGAAACCCGTCTTTCGTAATATGCTCAATATCATCGCGAAGTTGTTGTTCTATGGCTATGCCTTGTTGCAATGTTTCAGCAATCGCTTTACCTGAAGAAGAGATATCACTCGTTGTGCTAAAAATTCTTCCGACTGCGACCATCACAGCAAGCAGTACGACAACCGCGACCATAAGTTCGATCAAGGTAAATGCACAGTAACGAGACTCTTTAGGTGTTGTTTGTTGCATCATAGTGCCTCCACCATCGCAAAGACTGGCACGAGTTTTCTGCCTTTTGTGTCCGACGTTGGAATAAACCAAATATCCGTCACGACTCCGTCATGTTGCAATCCGCTTGAGGGCGTTGAATAATTTTGATCCCACCACTGCACATTGTTCGCAGAGGTGTCGAAGACTTGAATTGCAGAAGGTGGTGCAGTTAACCGAACTGGGTCTGTGTCGTTTGCACGGCGGCGGCCGTTTTGCACCGTATGCACATTTCCGTTCTGGTCAACAATCCACTGCCCAGGGTATTGCCATTGGCTCTGTTGTGCTTGTGGATCATCGAGTTCAGAACCGATGAGCGTGTCGTTCCCCGGACCAGCATGCCAAGACCCTGTCGACGACTCAGAACCTAGATTAATTCGCACAGGCAAATTTGGAGTTACGTACTGCCGAGTATCGATGGTGTACGCTCCTGACTCCGAGGGATCAATAACACGATACACAAAAATGGCAACAAGAATGCGCCCTTCGTATCTCCGGAACATACAGTCCCAGTAGTATTGTGCCTTTGGCCGATTCTCTGGAAGGCCATCCCATATTGGATATTGACGTTCACTCGGAAAAATGCGAACCAATGGTGTACCGGGTTCATCCGACACGCCATCTGGAAGTGCGGGTAGAGTGTCAAGGGATGGGTACTTTTCTAAATTGTATGGAATACCAGGCACTGGAATGATGAGGTTCGGATTCGTAGGATCCTTATCGCCAGAAAAAGAACCCGGAATGAAATCTCGGTCTGTCCAATCTTCCGTCAGTGAAGTTCCTTCCCCGTTGTATACATCCGTGTACGGCGTACCAAAAATATCAATTGCCCCACGCAATCCGACCGCAATCGGATCGTCGCCTTGTCCAAAATCTTCAGGAACAACGCCAGGCCTGCGCCACATCCAGTCACCACAAATTGTTGCCCATGGATTTATGTTCTGCTGACTCAACGTAAACTCGCAAAGATAGGGAGACCACTGTTCTTCGAAGGGTTCCGCTCCGCCAAAGTCGTCTTGGCTGAGTCGTGAACGTAAAAGTGTCATTGCATTTCGCGCAACAATTGGACCAATAATGTCATCCGTTGTTTTTTGCTGTTGCGCAATGCCTGCAGGAAAAAGCGTTGCAATACTGATAATGCCAATGCCTAAAATAAAGATGGCGAGAAGCAATTCAATCAGAGAGAATCCGCGATGTGCTTTTAGGTAACTCACTTTAATACCGCCCCGCTGTACCGATTGAATTGAATGCGGTCAGCATTTGCATCAATGTACTCTGTGTACCGCACGTCTCGAATATCAGAACTTGTCCAAGAAGTTGGATTGTTCAATTGACGACACTCTTCTTCATTAAACACAGCAAGAATGGGTGTCATGCTGACGAACGGTTCACTCTCTTGGGTTTCAACATCAAAGTACGCACCGATGGATGGCGTTGCTTCTGGTGTCCAAGGTGAAGTGACGACTTCTGCGTCTGCCCAGTTTATAAATGTTGAACCGTCTATTGTCTGAATCCAATCGCGGTTGTAATCCACCCAGATTCGGTCGGAACCAGACTCAGCATTGCGAACAACCACTCTTCCCTCAGGACTGTACAGCACACCGACAAGCGCGCCCTTGGGTTCGTTGGGCGCTGGCAAATAAGAACAAGTCCACCACTGATCATCGTCGCCGGTGCCGTACCCCGGACCTGCTACGTTCACGCCGCCCCCGATCGTTCGAACGTTTACCTTTGGTACTGGCACAAAACGATCGTACGTCCAAATGTTATCGCCCCCGTTGTTTGCACTTGCGGAGTCGCCCGTCCACTGTGCGAGAACAAGTTCTATATATTGCGTCGTGCCACTGTCGTCAAGACGCGGTCGAAAGACTGTCATAACGTACCGGTTGTTCTTAATGGCAATCGATCGAGCGTTATCAAGGGCCGCCGTCACGGTATTCACTGCTGCTGACATTTGCATATCTTTGGCGATACCGCGATACGCAATTGCACTCAACCCCGCGAGCACTGCCATGACAACCATGACAACTATTAACTCAAGGAGTGTAAAAGCGCGTTTTTGGTTATGTCGATTCGTACTCAACGTGCGCCCTCCACTAAAAATGGTTTGTAGGAATAAACGTTGTCGAGCGTGCCATCCCACATCGCCATCGAATCAGGATCGCTATCAATCGGGCCATTATTCGCTTGGAATCTGTATCCCCAAATTCCATCGGGACCTGCAGAAACAAAGTACGGCATCTTATTAATGCAAGAACCAAGACCATCTTCCACTTGGTCGCGGACAGTCAAATCACCACTAAAGTCTTCTGCAAACATATTCCCTGAAGGAAAAACATCGCTGAATTTTTTGCCAGGAAAAACAATACCAATTGGCTTGCCCCAAGCATCAACGACGTACGTTTCTGTGCCTGATTTGCCAAGCAAATCTGACTCAATTTTGGAGAGGACTGATTTCGCACCATCCGACTGACTTAACAGCGCAAACAACGCAACCGAACGAGCGCGCAGTGCGCCATCCATAACTTCATTCGAAACACCTTGTCCACCAAACCCTGGATAATCGATTGTGTCTGAGCCGAAAATATCGTAAAAATTCGTATCGGGCAAGTTTGGCACACCCTGAAATGCAACTTCCCTACCCATATCGAGTTCCCATTCTTGCATCGCCATCGTCAGCACTTTCAACGCATTCTCGGTCTGTCGAATTTCACTATTACGCAAAACACTACTTGAAATGCCAAGCGTCAGCGCGGCGAGCAAACCAATGATGCCGATGACGATCATCATTTCGACTAAGGTAAAGGCTGATCTAAACGTTCGATGTTCTTGCATGCTTATCATTACGGGCCAATCTCCACAATGTTGTCTTCATTTACTTCTTGTGTCGCATTTGCATCAAGATTCCCGGGTAAACCGTAGATATCTGCGCGAATATAATCGTTTGACTGCTTGTCGGGGCCAGCCGAAAAATACGCGAACTGACCAGCTTGCAACTCGATTGTTGTCGAACGGTCACCGCTTGTGATGTCGATGCCATTCATAAAGTCTGAAATCGTGCCGTCGATTACTTTGTCTGGTTGAAAATCATACGGGCGCAAAACGATGTAGTCACTCAACGTCGGGCGATCGAAATTGTTCGATTGTGGGTACACGCGAGAAATGCCTGTGAGCGGCAAGTTCGGGTCTGATGAGACGGGGTACCGCGGGCGGTAGTACCGAATCGGGCTCCCCCATGTATCAACAATCACCATAGTCAGTGCTTGGCGTTCGACAGCAGAGTACGGCTCAAGTTCGGGGTCACCAGGATAAAAGACTTTCGTCTGCCCAGTGATAGGATCAACCATTGGGTTGCCATCTGCATCAGGAATCAAGCGGCCATACATTTGGTCGTTTTCGATTTCTAGGTACGGACCGATGAGTTCTCCACGAGTGGATGGAACACGTTCTGTCATTAATCCTTGCCCAGTCGAGCCAGCGCGCGCCCAAACATCGGTTGCGCGCCAGACGCCGTCCATGCTTGGATGGCGAATGCCAAAGCGAGGCATTTCTTCGAGTGCCGCAGCATAGTCTGGATCATTGATATCTGTTATTTTTCCGTACCCATCTTGTTCACGATCCCCGTACCCAACAAAAAATTCCGCTGGCGAAGAAATCGAATACCAATCTTGCGCTTGGTACCTATACATTCCCTGTGGGGCTCCCGTGATAGGACCAGGAAACACAGGGAACGATTTTACATTCCGCCTGGTATCTAACACCGCTGGGTAATACCCAACATCATCTTTGAAGCGCATTGTTGCGTTCTTCAGCGCAGTCAAGCGCGACTGTGTCTCTGCAACTTGCGCCGCGGTTCTCGCCGAACTCAACGCAAGTGCTAGCGTGCTCACAAGGACCACAATAATCGAGATAGTCACGAGCAACTCAATGATTGTGAAGCCAATCTTAGATGGATTACGTCGGTTGTTCAATGTACTTTATCCTGCATCAGATACCGATTCAATCATTTTGACAAGTGGCAAGAACAACGCAAGCACAATCGTACCGACGATACCGCCAAGGACAACCACAAGCATTGGTTCAAGCAAACTCAAGAGCGCAGTCACAGCCACGTCGACTTCTTCATCATAGTTATCTGCAATTTTCATAAGCATGACGTCAAGATCACCTGTTTCTTCGCCGACTTCAATCATATTGACAACAATAGAGTCGCACACTTTTGCTTCGCGCAGCGGTGTTGCGACAGACTCGCCTTCTCGAATTGAATCATGTACACCATTAAGAGCTTTTTCGTAGACGTGGTTACCCGAAGTATCACGCGTAATCAAAACTGCTTCAAGGATTGGAACACCCGCTGCAATCAAGGTACCGAGAGTTCGGGTAAAACGAGCGACAGATGTCTTCTCGACTAAGTTGCCTAGTACGGGAATCTTCAACAAAACAATGTCTGTGATTGCTCGCCCAGCATCCGTTTTACGAATGATTTTAAAGAAGAAGAAAATGATAAATGGGGAGGCAATCATCCAAACGAAACCTGGGATTGCCTGCTCCCCCTGTTCTGGCGTACCGGCAATCCACAAACTTGCGTCAATCAACCAAAGCGTCAATCCAGGAAGCGTTACGTCGAAGTCATCGAAAATTTCTTTAAACTTCGGAATTACAAAATACATGATGCCCGTTACGATGCCGACTGCAACGACAATCACGCAGATCGGATAAATCATCGCGCCTTTAATTCGCGCCTTCAAGCGCTCGGCTTTTTCCATAAAGTTCGCAAGCCGTTGCAAAATAACATCGAGCACACCACCAATTTCACCCGCTGCAACCATCTTCGAATACAAACGGTCAAACGCTTTTGGGTGCTTACTCATCGCGTCTGAAAGAGCGGTGCCTGACTCAACGTCTTCGACGACGTCTGCAATAATCGATTTTAGCTTGCCGGGTTTTTGTTGCTGTTCAAGAATTTGAAGCGAGCGGAGCAACGGCAAACCAGCGTCTTGAAGCGTTGACAACTGGCGAGTGAACTGCGTGAGGACTTTGGTCTTCACCCCACCGATAGAAATATTAATCCCGCCCTTTTTCTTTTTGTCTTTTTTCTTTGCTTCTTTTTTACCCTTATCAGCTTTAGAAGCGCCTTTTATTTTTTCTTCTCGAACGGAAGTGGGAAAGAAACCGTTCTGGCGCACTGCGGCGATTGCAGCATCACTGCTATCGGCTTCGATTCGTCCCTTTTCAGGTTTCCCTGCTGCGTTTAGTGCTTCATAAATATAAGTTGGCATAAAAGTGTATCTCCATCGCAAGTGTTACTTGCGAACGTAGTAGTTATTCATCGAGCATTGTTTCTCGGACAACTTCGTCAATTGT
>CAZURP010000033.1:0-9593 GCA_964623715.1 uncultured Isosphaeraceae bacterium
GTTTTGCCAAGCCCGGGAGGGCCGTACAGGAGTACGTGTTCCATGGGGTCGTTCCGGTCTTTGGCGGCTTCAAGGGCGACGCTGAGCCGTTCACGAAGTTCTGCTTGCCCAAGGTATTGACAGAGTGTTGTTGGTCGAATTGAAGGAGAGGCACTTTCAGGGACGGCTCCGCTTGGTACAGGGTCTGAGTCTGCACTTTGTTCTTTTGGTGAAATGATTCGTTCTCGTGCCATCTTTTTATTAGCGTAGCAGGTGGAATGCGTTTCTTGGGGTAAATCGACTAATTAGCACTGCTCAATCGCACGTTTCATTTGATTCCATCGTTCGTCTATGGAACCAGTTAAGCCGATGGAAAACCGCACGAGGCCAGGAGAAATTCCAGCGGTTTCCTGCGCTTCTTCGCTCATTTCGCTTGACGTTGAAGCACCTGGGCAAGACATGAGAGTATCAAAATACCCCAAACTGACAGCGATAAAGCCAAATTGTTGTTCGTTTTGCAGTAAGTCCATGAGCTTGCTTGCGCGCTCCGCAGTTTTCATATCGATAGTGAAGATACCACCGTATCCAAATTCTTCGTTGTGGTTGTTGCTGAAGAGTTCGTGGTCAGGATGTGAAGCGAGCCCTGGGTAGACGACATCCTGGCCATCTTCCTCAAGTTTTGTTGCCATGAACATTGCTCTGCTCGCGTGTTCTTTCATCCTTGCTCCAAGGTGAGGCAAGCGAAGCGATAATCGAAACGCGACGATTGGGTCCATCGTCGGACCGAGCAACATGAGGGAACCAAGATGTAAGTCCATTAGTTCTTCGATGAATGATTTTTTGCAACAGATGACACCCGCAATTACATCGGATGCGCCACTTAAAAATTTTGTAGCGCTGTGAATAACGACATCCGCGCCTTGCTGTATAGGGCTGAAAATCATTGGCGTAAAAGTATTATCAACAACGAATGTAGCGTCGTATTTGTGTGCGATTTCAGCGAGTGTGGTGATATCTGCGCTTCGCAGTGTTGGGTTCGAGAGCGTTTCGGTGTACAAGACTTTTGCGCCTTGTTGCATCGCAGTTTCCACTTCCTCCAAGTTTTGAATATCAACAAAGGTCGTTTCGATGTTGCAGTTTTTCGGAAGGTACTCTTGGAATAGCGCGTAGGTGCCGCCGTACAGTGTGTTTGATGACACAACTTTTTCACCACCAGTGCAGCACTGCATGATGACAGATGAAATAGCGGAAAGACCACTTGCAGTTCCATAGCCCGCCTCGGCACCTTCCATCGCCGCGACCATTCTTCCGAGCACGAAGACAGTTGGGTTGAAGTGTCGGCCGTACAGAAAACACCCGCCTTCGTTTGGTCCGAGCTGCCCTGCGAAAATTTCTGGCATTAAATCCGGCGTCATTACAGTGAACGTCGTGCTCGCCTCAATCGACATATTCACTCCACCATGTTCGCCGAATTCGTGCCTTGCGTTTGCCATGGATTGTTCTGGGTCGAATCTTTGGATGGTCATATCGGTGAAGTCTCAGTATGTAGGGTTTTATTGTATGAAAATGAAATGGTGCCGTCGCCAGCGATCATGTTTGCGAACTCCTGGACGGCTTCTCCTCGCCACCCTTGCTGCAGTGGAGAAGAATCACATTTTGTACCTTCACGAAGAGCAAGAAACCAATCGGTGAAAGTTGGTCGGTTGGTGAGTAAACCTGTCGAAAGTTGTTTGCCGACACACCAAGCACCAAAGAGTGACCAGATACCATCGAGTTCTTGCCGTGTTTCTGCTTCTTTTTCTATTGGCTGAGGTCGCCGCATTTCCATCGCCTCAAGTGATGGCGCGTTAAGTATTGCTTGCAAGATTTGTTTCCCGTAACGACTCGCCATGTTGCGTGGAAAGCCGCGCATCGAAGCGAGCTGGTCAACTGTTTCGACAGGTTTTTTTGCAAGACCGAGCACGCACTCGTTTGGAATGACAGCACGAGTAGGAAGGTTTAACTCAATTGCAATCTCTTCTCGAAGCGATGCAATCGACTGGATGCGTTGCATTTCTTTTTTTCGCGGGGCTTTGTTTTTACAAATTCTTTTTACCGAGTTGCTGAGATTAAATTCGTATGCATCCATTGATGTGTATTTTGAGAATTCTTTTTCTGCCCATTCTGACCGTCCAAGGTCTTCTAATTTTTTCGATAGCACGTCATGCAGGGCAATTAAATATCGAACATCGTCAGCGGCGTATACTTGTTGGCGATTTGAGAGTGGCCGAGCATCCCATTGTGAAAAGGTGAAGTGTCCTCCGACGTCGTGATGAAGGATTGACTCGATGAGTTTTGTAAGGGAAATTGGCCAAGGATACCCAACGAAACCTGCCGCTAGTTGTGTGTCAAAAATACCTGCGGGTGGTGCGCCGTAGATTCGAGCAACGGGTTCAAGGTCCTGCGAACCCGAGTGAAGCAAAGTAATCACCTCAGGATCGGCAATAAGTGCGTGCAAAGGCGAAAGGTCCTTGATAACAAAAGGATCGACAAGAGCAACCCGTTGAATTGTCGCAACTTGGATGAGGCAGGTGTGTGCGTAATAGGAATCTTCCCCGATGAACTCTGTGTCGTAGGCAAAAATGCCACTTGCTTGTAACTCATCGCAGAGCGCAAAAAAGTCGTCTTGGGTTGCAATCCAATCCGCTTTGCTTGTTGGAACAAGTGGGTGTCCCTGCAAAACAGGCGTGATGGTGCCCTCTGCATGGGAATCATTATGACTTTGTTGTCGGTGTTTTCTTCGATGTGATCCTTGTTTTCCCATAGGAGTCGCATTCTACCAGAGTGAGATGGAACCGATGAGGCCATCCTTGCGAATCTCGTTATGAAGAGATGGTGTTGTTGGTTTTTCGGAGGGGAAAGAACCAACACTAAAAAAGGAGCGTTGCTCATGTGCAACGCTCCTTTTTATTTTTAGTAATGCGTGAATGGAGCGTTCTTAGAAGCCCATATCGTCCATGCCAGCGCCCACAGGTGCAGCAGCTTTTTCTTTGATATCAGTAATGGCACAATCAGTGGTGAGAAGAAGCCCACTAATGCTTGGGGCATTTTGCAGTGCGATCCGTTCGACTTTGGTTGGAACAATAACTCCAGAGCTGATGAGGTCTTCGTGCTTTCCTGTCAGTCCGTTGAACCCAAAGTTGTCATCCTCAGCATCTTCTACTTTTTGGCAAACGATGGAACCGTCAAGACCACAGTTTTCAGCAATTTGACGAATTGGTGCAGTGAGTGCACGCCCAATGATATCTATTCCAAGTTTTTCATCGCCTTTTGCTTTCTTGCGAGCACCTTCGAGGGTCCGTTTTGCACGAATGACCGCAACGCCACCACCAGGCAAAATGCCTTCCTCAACTGCGGCACGACAAGCGTGAAGGGCATCTTCAACGCGTGCTTTCTTCTCTTTCATCTCGACTTCAGTTGCAGCGCCAACGTTAATTTGCGCGACACCACCTGCGAGTTTAGCAAGGCGTTCCTGTAGTTTTTCTACATCGTAATCGGATGAAGTGTTTTCAATTTGTGCACGAATTTGGTCAATTCGACCTTTGATGTCTGAAGATTTTCCAGCGCCTTCGATAATTGTTGTTGCATCTTTTTCGATGTGCACTTTCTTCGCTCGGCCAAGTTGCGTGAGTTCTAGGTTTTCAAGATTCATCCCAAGCTCTTCCATAACCGGTTCGCCACCAGTAAGAATGGCGATGTCTTGGAGCATTGCTTTTCGCCTGTCACCAAATCCTGGTGCTTTAATGGCACAAACTTTTATTGTGCCGCGGAGTTTGTTTACCACAAGAGTTGCGAGTGCTTCTGCATCGACATCTTCAGCAATAATGAGAAGCGCCTTGCCAGCTTCTGCAACTTTTCCAAGAATTGGGAGCATGTCCTTTGCGGTACTTATCTTCTTTTCGTGAATGAGTACGTAACAGTCTTCGAGCGTGACGTCCATGGCAGTTGTGTCTGTGACGAAGTGAGGGCTTAAATATCCTTTATCAAATTGCATCCCTTCAACAAGTTCGACATCGGTGTCAAGGGATTGACCTTCTTCGACAGTGATGACGCCATCTTTGCCTACTTTGTCCATTGCTTTTGCAATGATTTTTCCAATATCGCTGTCTTGATTCGCTGCGCATGTACCTACTTGTGCAATTTCACTCGAATCTTTAACGTCGTTTGACATTTTTTGTAGTTCACCAACGATCGCGCTCACCCCAAGGTCAATACCACGGCGAACTTGGTTTGCATGTGCGCCTGCTGTAATGTTTTTCAGGCCTTCGCTGAAGATTGCTTCAGCGTAGACGGTTGCAGTGGTCGTTCCGTCGCCAGCATCTTTCGAACACTTTGATGCGACTTCTTTCACCATTTGTGCACCCATGTTTTCTCTTGGGTCTTCAAGTTCAATTTCTTTTGCTACGGTGACGCCGTCTTTAGTGACGGTTGGTGCGCCGAATGACTTTTCAAGAATGACGACTCTGCCCGAAGGACCGAGAGTTGTTTTTACTGCTTTTGCGAGTTTTTGAATACCACGGAGCATGTGCTCGCGTGCTTCTATATCAAATGCTATTTGTTTTGCTGTCATAGTGTTTTCTTTCTGTTGTTCTTAGATGTCGTCGCGCACTTGCCACACTGCAGAAACGTGCGAACTGTCTATCCAAATGTTGTTCGATTTTGTTTTAAGGTGAATCCCTTGTGAACTTGTCAGCCGTTCGACGGATTCAACATCCATCACTTCAAGTTCAGTATCCTTCCCATAAAACATAATGGAGAGTTCCTTAGTTGTTCCTACCATGTCGGTGAGTATTTCGAGGAGTGGTCCGCGTTCCATAGTAGTTGTCCTTTGTGCTTATTCAACAATGCCAAGGATGTCATCTTCTGTCATGATGAGATACTCTTCGTTGTCAATTTTGATTTCAGTTCCTGCGTAGGATGTGAATAACACATGGTCGCCTTTTTTCACAGTGAAAGGAATTCGATCACCAGTGTCATTATTGAGACGACCATTGCCTACTTCAATTATCTTGCCTTCTTTTGGCTTGTCCTTCGCAGACTCAGGAAGATAAATACCGCTATCAGTTTGTGTTTGTGCTTCTGCACGTTGGACGAGCAGTTTGTCGCCGAGTGGTTTAATGTTCATTTTGTTCTCCTGCTTTCTTTCTTAATTCTCTTTGCGATACATTCGCAAGGTTTGGGTCATGTTTGGTGTAAGGTTCTTAGTGGGCTTGGTTCCAATTTTGTTCTGGCCATCGATCTGCGTAATGCTTTCGGAGCGCTCGTTGAAGTGCATCGAGCAGGGTTTCAAGCATGGCGGGTCGATCGACGACGGTAAAGGCACCTTCTTGCAGGGAGCGTGCCAAACTACGAGCATTTTCCCTTGCGGATGTTTGTCTTGGGCGAATGACTATTGTAGGCGGTTGCGGGTCAAGTCGCCGCAGGAGTTGGAGTACCCTCTCTCCGCCGGGGCGACGATCGGATGAACCGACATTGAGTGGAATAGCAAGGTCGACAATTGCGATGTGAACGTCGCTCGATTCAATAACTTTTACGGCTTCTTCCCCGTTTTTCGCCGTTAAACTGTGAATTCCGAAGGGTCCGAGCAGTTGAGGAAGTTGCAAAACGGGTGAATCTTTGCGCCAAGAACCACACGTCAAGAGCAAGTTGAGCCGTTTTAATGGTTCAGTTTGCGATGCATGCATTGGTCTTTGGTAAGCCATACCCCAATTGATATGCAAATTCCATGCCGAATGGATACGCAATACAGCCTGACAATGCATTTGTTACACATTGAGAAACTGCCGTCTTGGCAGTGGCTTTACAAGATGGGGACAGTCCCCGAACCTTGGTCCCCAAACCTTGAGGGCTCGGACATCTCAAAAACGCTTGCCGAGTGCATGGGCACTACGGGGCGATGGTGGTACTATTCCTCACCTATGGCATATAAAACAAAAGCGTCGTTACTTTGCTCGATTCTTGCTGGGGACGAGGATAAAAGAATCCCAATAGGCGAGGTTGTGACAGTGCAGGGCTGGGTTAGATCACGCCGAGATTCCAAGGCGGGACTCTCGTTTATTCAAGTTACCGATGGCAGTTGTTTTGATCTTCTGCAAATTGTGGCGAACAGTGATTTGCCTAATTATGACGAAGAAATTTTGCGATTAACAACAGGCTCATCAGTTGAAGTGACCGGAGAACTCGTTGCGTCTCAGGGGAAAGGCCAATCGGTGGAAATGCAAGCGAAGGAAGTGAAGGTCGTTGGCCTTGTTGAAGACCCAGACACCTACCCCGTTGCAGCAAAGCGACACACGTTTGAATACCTGCGAACAGTTTCACATTTGCGTACTCGCACGAATACCTTCGCAGCAATTGCACGCGTCCGGGATTGCCTTTCTCAAGCGGTGCATCGGTACTTTCACACCAATAATTTTCTATGGGTGCACACACCAATTATCACAGCGAGTGATTGCGAGGGAGCTGGTGAAATGTTTCGCGTCTCAACACTCGATATGGTCAATACGCCGATGAACGAAGAGGGCAAAGTTGATTTTGAGAAGGATTTCTTTGGTAAAGAATCATTTCTTACGGTGTCGGGGCAAATTAACGTAGAGACATACGCGTGCTCGATGAGCAGGGTGTACACCTTCGGGCCAACGTTTCGTGCAGAAAATTCCAACACTTCTCGGCACCTATCAGAGTTTTGGATGATTGAACCAGAAATCGCATTTGCAGATTTGAACGACGATGCTGACCTTGCTGAGGATTTTCTTAAATCTATTTTTACAGACTTGCTCAACGAACGTCCCGACGACATGAATTTCTTTCAACAACGTATTGATAAGGGTTGCATCGAACGCCTTGAAAGTTTTGTGTCATCAAGTTTTGAACGCATGGAATACACCGATGCAATTACAGCGTTGGTAAATGCGCAGGATTCCGGCACGAAGTTTGACTACCAGGTTGAATGGGGAAGTGACTTACAGTCTGAACATGAACGATGGTTAACAGAAGAACATGTTGGCAGGCCAGTGGTGTTGATGAATTACCCCAAAGATATCAAAGCGTTTTATATGCGGCTTAACGACGATGAAAAAACGGTAGCGGCGATGGACGTGCTTGCTCCTGGCATCGGTGAAATTATCGGTGGCTCTCAGCGCGAGGAACGCCTCGATGTTTTAGATAAACGGCTAACGGAGTGTGGCCTCGAGCCAGAGCCGTACTGGTGGTATCGGGATTTACGTAAATACGGCACCGTGCCGCATGCTGGCTTTGGGCTTGGATTTGAACGGACAATCTTGTACGCGACTGGTATGGCGAATATTCGCGATGTTATTCCATTCTCCCGTGCACCTCGAAATTGCGATTTTTAAGCGCATGCAGAACATTGGACTTGCTGTTATCTGAGAAAAAAATTCCTCAGAGACTTTTCTGTGAATTGAGCGAGATAAGTTACGTAGTTGCACATACTTACATCACTAAAATGCATTTAAATTCCTCAGAGGTGAATTGAGCGTATAATTGAACGTAACGGTCTTGATGTCAATGAGTTAGTTGTTCAGCGCGCAAAAAAATCCTCAGAGGAATTTTTCCATTTTCCCGTGCAGATTGTAATTGCGTTTTTATGCACATTTATTCGTTACCCGATTACGGGGGTTTTTCGCAACCTTTCTCTTGGATTTGACGAACAATACTGTACTATTGCTTTAGATAGAGAAGGATTACCATTTTGAAGACACATACCATTATTCGTACTTTTGTACTCGCCGTTGTTTGCATCGGTTCTGCAGCGTTTGCGGATAAAACGCCTCAGGGCGAATTTGCACTTACGCTTGGTGAAGAAACGTTTGATCCTCGGTTGCAAGTGATTGTTTCGCCGACGGAGTGGGAAGTTGCAACGAAAGTAGGCAACGATTTACGACTCGTTCAATTCGACGGTCCTATCCAAGAAGAGTGGGTCGATGCAATGCTCGAATTCGGAGTGGTCCCAGTCCAATACATCCATCCGTACACGTATATCACATGGGCTGAACCAGAAAACAGAGACGCTGTGCAATCACTGCCACACGTTCGATGGTCCGGCGATTTCTTAAATGGCTATCGTGTTCTCCCTAAATGGAGAAACTTAAGTGCGCGACCCATCGACACAAAGGTGATGGTGTACAAAGGCGTTGCTCTTGATGAAGTTTTAGGACAACTACGAGATGCTGGCGCAACTCGAATCGATCACAACTCGCTCGACACACGCTTTGAAATAGTATCGTTTGTCGCTCCCGGTACTTCTTATTTAGAAATTTCAACAATTCCAGGTGTGTTTACCGTTCAGCCGAAGCCGACAGATGGTGGTTTACGTAGTGAAATGAGCAACCAAGTAAATGTTGGAAATGTTGACGCAGGTGGAATGGCATTTCCTGGCTACGATGCTTGGTTAAATATGGCAGCTGGAGTTGACGGTTCTGGGGTAACCATTGCCATTGTTGATGGTGGAACCGATGGGACGCATCCAGACTTAGTTGACACGCTCACTTCTTGTGCAGGTCAAAGTTGTGCAGGTGGACAAGTGAGTTATCACGGAACGCATACCGGTGCGACAATCGCAGCAACCGGCGCTTCTGGTGAAACAGATGCAAATGGTTTCCTGCAAGGTCAAGGTGTTGCACCAGGAGCCTCACTTGTATCTCAACTGTATTCACCGACCTACCAACAAGCGGGCGGGATGACTTTGCTCATGACAGAGTCATATAGGAACGGTGCAGTTGCATCAAGTAATAGTTGGGGACCATCAGGGTCGCCGCAGGGGTACGACATTGACACGCTCGAAGTTGACATTGGCGTGCGGGACGCAGAACCAAACGAGTTAGGCAACCAGCAATTCTCGTATGTTCTTGCAATCATGAATGGGAATGGCGGAACGAGTAGCCAGGGTTCACCAGACGAAGCGAAAAATATTTTTACAGTTGGCTCAACGAATATGCGAGATGGAAGCGGAAATCAGATGGCCACAATTGATTCGTTGTCTTCTAACTCCGCGCACGGACCGTGTCTTGACGGAAGAACTATTCCGCACATCGTTGCTCCGGGTTGCCAAACACTCTCAGCAGTGCCATTAGGTGAATATGAACTTATGTGCGGTACGAGCATGGCCTGCCCACAAGTTGCGGGTGGTGCGGCTCTCTTTGTTGAGCAGTATCGTACTGCGTTTGGTGTTGATCCAACTCCAGCACTTATTAAAGCAGCTATTTCGGCAGTCGCAATCAATTTATCGGGTAATTCAGACGCAGACGGAGGCACATTGGGTCACCCGTTTGATTCAAAGCAAGGCTGGGGAAGGATGGATTTGGATGCAGTTGTTGTGAACGAAACGGGAAGTGTTCGGTTTTTTGATGCACCGACAGTTTTAGAGCAAACAGGCGAGCAGTGGAGCGTCAGTGTTTCACCTGTGGATCCATCAAAACCCATGCGAATAATGCTCGTTTGGACTGATGCCGTTGGTCACGGTCTTGGTGGAGGCACCCCAGCGTGGAATAACGATCTTGACCTCGTTGTCACCGATGGCTTCAGCGTGTATCGAGGTAACAACTTTGGTTCACAAGGTT
>CAZURP010000033.1:9603-10923 GCA_964623715.1 uncultured Isosphaeraceae bacterium
CACAGGTGGAACAGCAGACGACAAGAACAATATGGAAGGCGTGTTCCTTGGACCGACTTCATCTGGAATTGTCTCTATCGCAGTGAAAGCTTCAAACCTAAACTCCGATGGTATCCCAGGTTTTGGTGATGCAATTGACCAAGATTTTTCCGTTGTGTGCTACAACTGCGCATCTGAACCTGATTTCTCATTGGCAGTTGAACCAAGTAGTCTTGAAGTGTGCGCTCCAACAGAGGAGGTCGTCACAGTCTCAATTGGACAAGCAATGGGCTATGACAATGAAGTGACGCTCTCAGTACAGACTGACTCTGGAATTCTCCATGACCTCTCTTCGTTTCTTGTGACACCACCAGCAGAAGTGGAGCTCTTTTTATCTATACCCTCGGCGGTTGAAGATGGCGAACACATTGTGCAAGTTGTCGGCATCTCAGCGGCAGATGGTGTTATGCATGAAACTGAATTAACGGTACATGTTTCGGGAGGTGTTCCACAGACGGTGGCACTAAACGCGCCTGCAAACGGCGCAACAGACGTACCAGTGGGACCGTTATTCACCTGGTCTGATGACCCAACAGCCTCCTCGTGGCAATTCCAGCTCTCGACGAGTTCTGACCCGGGTGGAGTTATTCACGATGCTGCAGCTATTGTTGACCCATCGTATTCCGTCCCAATGATGCTTGCTCCGAATACTCCATATTTTTGGAGAGTACGAGCGTTTAATAATTGCGGTGAGAGTGCGTGGACTAGTTGGTGGACATTCCGCACAACTGATGCTTTGACCGTGTTGCTTGTTGATGATGATGACAATTCGCCAGACGTGCAATCTATCTACACGAGTATGCTTGACGCTGCTGGAATGTTGTATGAAGTGTTTGATACGAACAACACGAACAACGAGCCAACAGCTGAGGAGTTACAAGGGTATCCACTTGTCATTTGGTTTACTGGTGATGAGTGGGGCGGTTTTGCGGGACCTGGCAGTGCTGGGGAAGCAGCGCTTGCGGCTTATATTGATGCAGGTGGGCATCTCCTTCTTTCAAGCCAGGATTATCTGTATGACAACCAGTTGACTTCTTTTGGACAAAATTATCTCGGAATCGGAAGTTATACCAGCGACGTGAATCAAACAACCGTGACGGGCTTGGAGTTGTTTGAGGATCTTGGTACGGTCAATCTAGATTACGGCTTCAATAATTACAGTGACTTGGTCACTGCATCAGCAACAGCGAGCCTCGTGTTTGACGGAAACCAGGGTGGTGCAGGCACGTTACTAGAAGGTGACGGACACGGTGGTGGAGCAATTTTCCTCGGTTTTCCAAT
>CAZURP010000034.1:0-10893 GCA_964623715.1 uncultured Isosphaeraceae bacterium
CATAGGATAGAAACAGAGCGACAAAGCGCTCAAAAGATGGAGAGAACAATGCAAATACAAAGGACCGTCGGATGCACGGGCATGTTTATACTCGCTTCCCAATGCCTAGGTGTGGGTGGCGCAGTTGCCACATTACCAGTTGAGTGCAATGAGGTTGTGAGCACTCGTTTTTGCGGGGTCGACCCTCAGACTATGACGCTTGACCAAGACGGAGCTGTGCTTACGTTGGTGGAGACTAAAATTCCACCGTCAGGGGCTTCGTACTGGCCAACAGCAGGTCAACTCTGGAACCCTCCAATCACAAGTAACTTCGGTGCTGGCCCAGACGAATGGACAGCAAGAAACCTCGGCATCGTTTTTGGTGTCGCACTCACTCCTGGCTTTGACCCCGATATTTATGTTGCTGCATCACCAGGAGTCTTTGGATATTTTGACCCAGCAATTCCTGGAGTTATTGGGCCAGCTGGTTCCGGTGGCATATATAAAATTGATGGCACGACAGGACAGATTAGCAATTTTATCCAGACCGGTTTTGGTGCAAACGAAATGCCAAACCTCGGTCCTGGCCTTGGCAATATTCATGTAAGCAATACACACGTGTATGCAACAAACCTTGACGATGGAAAAATATATACCATCACGAACACAGGCAACGTCGTGCAATCCTATGACCCATTTGGATCAAACCAAAACACCGACGGAAACTATGCAATACTAGGCGAAAGAACGTTCGCCATTGCGGTGAACCCATCAGGCACGCGTCTCTACTTCAGTGTCTGGTTGCGAGATCAAGTTCGCACGAACACTTCTTGGCCTGCAACGACTGGTCCTCCTCCAGCAAACCCAAACAATTCAATTTGGTCGGTTTCAATAGACGGTAGTGGATTACTTACGGGTACGCCGCAACGTGAAATTGTTCTTCCATACTTACCTTCACAACAGTGGTCTAATCCTGTAACCGATATTTCTTTTTCACCAACAGGAACAATGCTACTCGCTGAACGAATTTTCTTGGGTGACTACGGTCAAATCGATGTTGGGCACCGAGCAAGAATTTTGGAATACGAAAAAATAGGTGCTAGCTGGCTACCCTCTTCGAGAAATTGGGATCTCGGCTCCACTATTTTTTCAGGCATTGCTGCAAACGCAGTCGGTGGAGTCGCTTCGGATGACGATTCGCATACTTGGGCAACGTGTGATCAAGTGTACCCAGGTGGAATCTATGGTCTAACCCGCCTACCTTTCCCTGGAAATTTCTTAGCTATTCGTATTACATCAAGCATCCCAATTACCCTGCCCGGAGTTCAAAAGAATTCGATGGGTGAACTTGATTGCATGAACTGCAACGACCCAGAAGTTGTGGGTGCTTGTTGTGTCACAGACCCATTCGGAGTCGATTACTGCGTCATCGTTACTCAACAAGAGTGCTACACAACATATACAGGTATATATCACGGGAACGGGACAGATTGCGTGAACATAGATTGTGCAAACCCGCCTGTAACAGGCGCATGTTGTTTTGAAGATAACTGTGAGTGGCAATGCACGATCACGACCGACACCGAATGTATGAATGTGTACGGCGGTACTTTCTATATAAATTTGAATTGCAATGAGATCCTTTGCCCGCTCGAAACAATGGGCGGGTGCTGTTATGTATTCGAGGGTCAAATACAGTGTGATTTCTTGTCGGTCTACGACTGCGATGATTTACTTGGAGTTTTCCATGCAACAAAAACCTGTGATTGTTTTGAGTGCGATCCTATTTCTACTTTTGGAGCCTGTTGTTACATGAATACTTCAGGCATCATGACGTGCGCAATCTTGGAAGTTGAACCTTGTGTCGATCTTGATGGTATCTACTTTGGTGATGGAAGTACGTGCTCCAACGTTGTTTGCTGTGAACCCGTTGGCGCTTGCTGCATCGAAGGATTGTGCTTGCTTGCAAGCAGTACGCAATGTTCAAATGGCAATGGCATTTATTACGGAAACGGCGTGCTTTGCCAAAATGTTCAGTGCATTGCGTGCATCGCGGACATTGACAAAAACGGAAGAGTTGATATCGACGACCTCTTAATATTAATTGGAGCGATGGGAGCATGCCCATGAAACAGACAATACTAAAACTGACCGCTGCATTTGTTGCTTCACTAACATCAGCAATCACTTTTGCTTCAAATGATCCTTACGGCGCTTGTTGTTTCTATGACAATTGCGACACCTGGGTGTGTGATGAAATGTATCAGAGCGATTGCATACTATCTTTCAACGGCACGCACTGGGCAAATCTCATGTGCACCGATATCAATTGCCCCGACTTTTCTATGATTGATCTTGGTGGCTGTTGTTATGAAGACGCTGACATCGGGCTAGTCTGTGCTGACACAAAACTACCTGAATGCGACGCACTCGGCGGCATTTGGAATCCTGGCGTTTACTGCGAATGCGATCCATGCACACCTGTGAGCGAAGGTTGCATGGTTATCCCACGAACGAATTGCGTTGGTCCCCCGCAATACCCAGACCCTGACTACCTTTTGTTTGGCAATGGACAAATTGCAGCACAAACAGCCTCGCCAAGTGTTTTTGGAGGAGCAGTTGTCACTGTGTTTGACTTGTCTGGCACCCCACCACTTAATCAGAACTTCCCGACGAATCGCTACTACCATTCTTCTTGGCAAGTTAGTACTGGAAACCCACGAATGGGTTCTATCTTTGGGCTTGCAATCGACGAACTTGGAAATTTGTACGTCAGCGCAACAAGGACATGGGCAAATGATGTCGTCAGTGCTGACGGCTGGGGTGCTGTTTTTAAGATTGATACGAATACAGGACAATACGCTTTGTTTGCATCGATACCAATGCCGAACAACGAAAGTTCATTAGGTTCGATTACCTATGACTGCGACCATGCACAATTCTTTGTTTCAAGTTTTGAAGATGGCTTAATCTACCGGCTCAATTATGCAACGGGAAACATACTCGACAGTTTTGACCACGGCGCACCGTACACAGGCGCAGGTGGCCCCGTTGCAATTGGTGACAGGCCTTGGGCAGTTGAAGTACACGATGACCGATTGTACTACTCTGTTTGGGCTGGATTGATCGGTGACCCCAATGCTGTGCCAAACGAAATCTGGTCTATTGCCCTTGATGCCAATGGTGCGCCAATAGCTGGCACAGAAGTACTCGAAATAGAACTTCCAGTATTGCCGAATTACACTACCTCTTTTCCAGTTGCAGACATTGACTTCAGTCTTGATGGAACAATGTTCTTAGCTGAACGATCGCAATCAAATATTGAATCTGTAAATGCACATACTGCTCGGGTACTTGAGTACGAATGCATCGATGGCCTCTGGACACTTTCGACAAATAATTATTCTGTAGGAATTTTTAGCGGAACGAACGCAACAGGTGGCGTGGATGCCACGATGGATCGAGTGTGGGCTTCTGGCGATGCTCTTCAACTTGGCCCTGACATCATCTACGGCTTCCAAGGAATACCTGTTGGTGGTGGCGATGTCACAACGAGCGTGCTCGTCGATTACCAAGGCAACTTAACTGCATACGACAAAACTTTGATTGGCGATTTGGTTTGCACAGACGAAGATGGTGGCACCGGCGACATCGGCGTTTGCTGTTATAAAGATGATTGTTCATCCCACTGCGATGTGATGACCGAAAAAGATTGTCTCTCGTTCTTTGCCGCAACATTTTTTGCTAACACAACGTGCGACCAAGTGAGTTGCCCTCCACCACCAGTTGACTTTGGCGCTTGCTGTTACATCGACGCAGGTGGGTATCTATGCACGAATGCAAACATGTACTTATGCGATGCAATACAAGGCATTTGGTACCCAGGCATCCCTTGCGAATGTATTCCGTGTGAACCCACCGTCGAAACTGGCGCCTGCTGTTTCTTGGACACTGGCTCAGGCTTGTGGGTTTGCTACGAAATGACAGAAGAAGATTGCACGGACAAACCACAGAGTTCGTACGCAGGTGATAGCACAGTTTGCGCTGACACAAGTTGCTGCAAACCAATCGGCGCGTGTTGTGTTGCGGGCAACTGTTTGCTTGTTTCAGCCGACCAGTGCGCCTCTGCAAACGGGTTTTATTATGGCAGTGGTTTGCAGTGTTCAGTTGTTGACTGCAGTTATTGCCCAGGTGATCTGAACCATGACCACATGGTCACGATCGATGACTTACTCATCCTGCTCGGAGCGTGGGGAGCTTGCAATTGATTATCCGCGTGATACTAGAAGGTAGACAGTTAAGACAATTCTGAATCGATAAACTCTAAACGCACGTCCTCGACGTTCCAAAAGCCAAATAGCGTTCGAAAATCTTCGTCATCTATTCCGCTGAATGTTATACGTCGACGATTCGTATTGCTCACGAACATACAATCGATATTTGATCGGACACCACGAAAACTGTGCCTGCGAATAAGAAGCATGTCCGTGTTCGCGTTCCAAACAACGTTGCCGAACTTTATCCATCCAGGGCCCACCACGAATCCACGCTTCAATGTTTGCCCCCTGCCAATGCGCCTCCAAAACGATGGCAAGACATTACTCTTTTGAAGCAATGGTGCGCTTAACACACTAACGAGCAACAGCCAACTCATAACTGGAATCATAATCCATGCAAATGTTTTTGTTCCAGAGTTCGCAGTGCTTTGTGTTATCCGCGCAAACATAATGAGAGACAAAATACTGAAAATAACTGCAAAAATACTTCCTAGAGTGCTTCCTGGTTTTGAATTTCGAACAGTTTCTGGTTCAACGAGCCCCTCTGGAACTTCTACCTTTCTGAGTTCTTCAAACATCGATTGATCTGCAACCGTTCTGGGCAGTGTTGCTTTTGCACGATCTAATGTTTTTGTTCCTCTGCCAGAGGTGCGATGCAACCAACGGATTCCTGTTTCTCGAAGGGCTTTGTGATTATTGGTTTCTTCTTTTACTTTTGGTAGAAGGCGGCGTCTCGAGCATACGTCAAAGATGTAGATGCAAAGTGGAAGAACAAAAACAGCTATGAGTATGAGGGACAAAACACCTGAGAACACCAACATGATTGCAACGATGACGACCAGAATAGTAAGTCCAAACACCCGTCGACTTGGTCGGTGCAATTGCACAAACGCTGTGTTGGGAACTTTCAACCTCGCGCCGCCCTACGCTTCTTGTGCTTCAGTTGCTGGCTCTTCTGCCATCGAAGCCGCCCACGAAAGACCGATGGAAACGCCGAGAATGACGCCTGCTGCATAGGCAATGGGCATGGGATACAAAAGCGGGGAAATCGCCTGCTGTGCGAACGCGGCGCCGGAGAGTGGCTGTAGTACTGATCCAAAAAAGTAGCCAAGGCCACCAACTGCAATAGGAAGTGCGTACAACATGATTGGCTGAATAGTTGGGATGAACTTTCGAGCGAGGAAACCAATGGCAATCCCTCCGACGACGGCTGCGCCGATTGCTTGTCCTCGCATTGGTGTTTGCGCAACGATGTACACCACTGGCAAGACAGCAAGGGAGATAAGGGATACTTTCCAAAAGTTGGACTCGTTTGGCATTGACGCTTTTCGAACATCTTTCATTGGTCCACCGATGGCAAAAACAACAAGGGTGCCAAGCAGAACTACAACGCTTAAAAAGAGTGCCTCAAGAATCAGGAGATTCACATTGCCACCGCCATAAATAAACGCCTCGATACCGTCCATTTTCATCGCCATGGCAAACAGGGAAAATCCTAGCACGAACATACCTGAGTTTGTTGTTGTAAACCTCGCGACGATGCCCGCGACGACAGAACTGACGCCAAGGGTAATCAAGACTGCGAGAAGTGCAGAGATGGGCGATTGTGCCTGCAACACTGTCGGTCCAATCTCGCCCCTTTGAGAAACGAGCCCAGAAGCCTCCCAAGAACCGAGAAATCCCACAATTCCCATCGCCACAATAACTATTCCAGTTTTTATCCAAGATTCCATTGTTCGCATGATACAGCACCACAATTAATGCGTCTCAGAGACGTATTAACTGCGGGAGAAATAAATTCCTCAGAGACAATTAATGATTGAGGGTAAGATGCGCAAATGGAACAAGATTCGCTCGTACTCGATGGAGGCCCACTCGCCGGACCGCAAGTCATTCGCGTTGCCCGTAAGGGCATGCAAGTTGAAATCGGTGAGCATGCACTCGATGTAATGAATAAAGCCCGAGAGCTTGTTGAAGAAGCATTGCACGCACCTTCTCCAACGTACGGAATTAACACTGGATTTGGCGCACTCTCAACAACGAGCATCTCCCACGAAAAACTTTGTGACTTGCAGATGAACATTATTCGCTCGCACGCCGCGGGCGTCGGAGAACCACTCGACAGTGAGATCGTGCGCGGCATGATGCTCCTTCTTGCAGGAAGTCTATGCCGCGGTCATAGCGGTGCAAGGCCAATTGTCGCACAAACCATTGTCGATATGCTTAACTCGAATGTTACACCAACAATTCCATCTCGAGGGTCTGTCGGCGCTTCTGGCGATCTTGCGCCACTTGCGCACCTCGCACTTGTGCTTTGTGGAGAAGGAAAAGCAACACTTGGAGACAAGGAAATGCCTGGCAAAGCAGCGATGGCTGCCGCTGGAATTACGCCAATTGTCCCAGCAGAAAAAGAAGGGCTCGCCCTTCTCAACGGAACGCACTTAATGGCATCGATTGCTGCCATAGCACTTGGCGACATCGCAATCATTTGCGAAGCAGCCGTCATCGCAACTGCGATGTCCATCGACGCAGCGAAAGCAACGAGCACGTTTCTTGATGATCGAATTCACGCCGTTCGGGGCCAAAGTGGACAACGCACAGTCGCAGCAAGCATACGAGAACACTTACGTGGCTCAACAATCCTCACGTCGCACGGTGAAGATGACCCGCGCGTCCAAGACCCTTACAGTTTCCGATGTTCGCCTCAAGTGCTCGGAGCTGCGATCGAATCGATTGCACGTGTAACTGGCGCTATCTCTGCCGAACTTGGCGCGGTCACTGACAACCCCCTTGTGTTTGCCGAAGATAAAGAAATACTTTCTGGTGGTAATTTTCATGGAATGCCTCTCGCGATAGCACTCGACGAGTTACGCGTTGCACTTTGCCACATCGCAGGCATTGCCGACCGTCGGCTTGAATGGATTCTATCCGCACGATGTTTACACAATGACTTGCACGCATTTCTCGCTTGTGACGCAGGCGTTGAGAGCGGGCTCATGATTGTGCAATACACAACGGCAGCGTGTTGTGCAGAACTCCGAACTCTTTCCATGCCAGCAAGCGTTTCGAATATCTCTACTTCCGCAGGTATCGAAGATTACAACTCCATGGGCGCGACCGCGGGATTAATGCTTCGTCAATCGGTCAACTTATGCCGAAGTGTCATTGCAACAGAACTGCTCGTCGGTTGCGATGCTCTCGACCACCACCGCCCACTCAAAAGTGGCGATGCGGTTGAAGTCATGTATGCAAAAGTGCGCGAAGTTGTTCCAGAACGAAATTGCGACCGTTCACCATCGGAAGATATTTTCGCTATTGAACAGTTACTCCGCTAATATCAAGAATCTGAAGAAGAACATCCACAACTATCACCGCAACATTCAGAAAGCCCGGTAAATACTGCAATTGTTGCGCCCCCTGGATCGGTAAAGACTGCGTATCGCCCGATGCCGGGAATGTCTGCTGGTTCAGCACAAACTGTTGCGCCGAGTTCAACCGCTTTTGCAGTTGTCTCGTCGACACTTGCAACGCTGACATAGCCAAGCCAAGACGGCTGACCTTCCCAGTGCATTTTCATCATGCCGCCTGCCCATGCTTCGCCGTGCATAAAGACTGTGTATGGTTCTTCACTGGTGTGACTTGCTTCTGCCTTCCATCCAAACAATCCTGTGTAAAAGTCCCCTGCCTTTTCCATGTCATTGGTGAGTAATTCATTCCAACAAAAGGATCCGTGCCCTTTTGGATTTTTACCATCGCCACCTTTAAACACGCTCACGACTGCTCCTGTTGGATCCGTGAGCACTGCGAACCTACCTTCGTCGCCAGCTTCCATCGGACCGCAACAAAGCGTCCCACCAAGTTCCACTGCTTTCTCAGCCATCGCATCGACATCGTCACTTGAAATGTAACACCCCCAATGTGGCGGTGTATCTTCTGGCCACTCATCATCCATTTTAATCATGCCCCCAACTGGAAACTCACCCACTTTAAACATGGTGTATGGCATAGGTCCATGATCGCACGTGTCGACTGTCCAGCCAAACAGCGTGGTGTAAAATGCGATTGCTTTTTCAGTATCACGAACAGCAAGTTCGTTCCAGCAAAAAGTGCCTGCGGTAATTGGTTCCATTGTCATTTCGGTTTGCATAGCCATCGTGTGATTCTCCTTTTTCTCACAGTTTATACCCATTCTACACCGTGCAAAGATGCGTCATCGCGGATACTATCGGTGGAATGACGGCACCCCTCACTACAGACCAAAAACGCACTATTAGAGCGCCAAGAGGTCCAAAACTCTCTTGTAAATCATGGCAGGCAGAAGCAGCTATGCGAATGCTCATGAATAACCTTGATCCTGAAGTTGCAGAGATTCCAGAGAAACTCGTTGTCTACGGCGGGCGCGGGAAAGCGGCGCGTAATTGGAAATCCTACGATGCGATTATCGCCTCTCTCAAATCGATTGAACCAGACGAAACACTTCTAGTGCAATCGGGAAAACCCGTTGGCATTGCAACAACAACTCTCGACTCGCCTCGCGTTATTATCGCGAACAGTAACCTCGTACCGCGATGGGCAACACAAGAAATTTTTGATGACCTCGAAGCACGCGACTTAATGATGTACGGTCAAATGACCGCGGGCTCTTGGATCTACATTGGCACGCAAGGTATTTTACAAGGCACGTATGAAACATTCGCTGAATGCGCACGCCAACACTTCGGTGGCTCACTCGCTGGCACACTAACTGTCACAGGTGGTTGTGGTGGAATGGGAGGAGCGCAACCACTTGCCGTCACAATGAACGGTGGCACATGTCTTATCGCAGACGTTTGTATCGAACGATTAGAAAAAAGAGTACACGATCGATACCTCGATGAGATTATCGAAGACATCGACGCAGCAATTAACCGCGCAATCGAAGCGGCCGAAAAGAAAGAAGCAGTTTCCATTGGGTACCATGGAAATATTGTTGATTTACTTGCGCGTCTCAAAGAGCGAAATCAAATTCCAGAAATAGTAACCGACCAAACCTCCGCACACGATCCGCTTGTTGGGTATTACCCAACCGGTCTATCTAGGGTAGAAGCCGACGCGCTTCGCGAGGAAAATGCTGAGCAATATGTTGCACAATCAATCGAAACTATGTCCGAACACGTCAGACTTATGTTGTGGTTCATGCACCAAGGCGCAAAAACATTTGACTACGGCAACAACATTCGCCAACGTGCCTCTGACAATGGCGTTGAAAATGCATTTGACTTTAAAGGGTTTGTTCCAGAATATATTCGTCCGCAATTTTGCAGAGGGCGCGGTCCGTTTCGTTGGTGCGCACTTTCGGGCGACCCAGAAGATATCCGTAAAACCGATGAAGTTATTCTCAAGTTGTTCCCTAAAGACGAATCACTCAAACGTTGGATTACTATGGCGCAAGACCGCGTCGCATTCCAAGGACTACCTTGCAGAATTTGTTGGCTCGGTCTTGGTGAGCGAGACAAGGCGGGACTTGCGTTTAATGAGCTTGTTCGAAACGGCGAAGTTTCTGCTCCAATTGTTATTGGCAGAGACCACCTTGATTGCGGAAGCGTTGCAAGCCCTAACCGTGAGACCGAAGGCATGCTTGATGGCAGTGATGCCATTAGCGATTGGCCACTTATCAATTTTGCACTCAACATCGCAAGCGGTGCAAGCTGGGTGAGTTTCCACCACGGGGGTGGTGTTGGGATTGGATACTCACAGCACGCAGGGCAAGTCGTTGTCGCGGATGGAACACCCGAAGCGGCGGCTCGATTACAACGAGTACTCACAAACGATCCGATGATGGGCATCTTTCGGCACGTTGACGCGGGGTACGACGAAGCCGTGCAATGCGCAGCTGAGCAACACGTCAAAATCCCTATGCAAGAGCACCGCTCATGAGTAGTTTTATCATTGTGAATGCACGCATTCTCACGCTTGCTGGCGAGAATGCACCTCGAAGAAACGAAGCACTGCGCGACCTCGGCATAATCGAAAATGGTTTCCTCGCTGTCAATGAAGGTGTAATCGAACATGTCGCAGAAGGTTTGCCTGATGAAGATTTCATCAACGCACATCCCAATGCACCCGTCGTTGATGCGAACGGTCGAGTTGTCATGCCTGCCTTTGTTGATTGCCACACACATACGTGCTGGGCAGGTAGTCGTCTTGAAGAATTTGAAATGGGACTACAAGGCGTTCCCTATCTTGAAATCCTCGAACAAGGCGGCGGCATCATGTCGACCGTCCGCGCAGTTCGCGAAGCAAGCAAAGAGGATTTGAGTTACGACGTCCTTGGGCGACTCGGCTTAATGGCTTCGCAAGGCACAACGACCGTCGAAATAAAAAGTGGGTATGGTTTAACGACCGAAAGCGAACTGAAAATGCTTCGTGCAATTCATGACGCTTCACAAGACGTACCCCAACTCATTGTTGGAACGTTTCTCGGGGCGCATGCAATTGACCCAGAGCAAGAGAATTTTACTGATATCGTCATACACGAAACACTCCCCGCAATTGTGCAAGAGTTTCCAGGAATTACGTGCGATGCGTATTGTGAAACTGGTGCTTGGTCTGTTGAAGAAACAACCAAACTCTTCGAAAAAGCCATCGAACTCGATTG
>CAZURP010000035.1:0-6711 GCA_964623715.1 uncultured Isosphaeraceae bacterium
TATTGTTCTCCAACAAATTACATGGCGCCCGCAAAGGATTTGCTTTATCGCAACAACGGAGACTCGACATTTACAAATATGTCCGAGCCCGCGGGCATTGGCACGCGTACAGGCACTGGTCTTGGCGTTCTTTGCAACGACTACACTGGAGATGGCAAGATTGATATTTTTGTTGCAAACGATGGCATGGCGGACCAGCTCTGGCAAAACAATGGCAACTGGTCATTTACAGATGTCGCCCCACTGTACGGATGCGCACTTGATGATGAAGGGCAAGCAAAGGCGGGCATGGGTGTCACAACAGACGATTTTGATAACGACGGAGATTTCGATATTCTTGTCTGCAATCTCTCGGGTGAAAGCGATTCACTTTTTCAAAATGAGGGTGATTTTTTTATCGATATTTTCTTTTATAAAAAATAAAATGTTGGGTTGATTTCAACAACGACGGCTACCTCGATTTGTATGAAGCGAACGGACGCGTGCAAATGATTGGGACAGCGTTGACCGACGATCCGTTTGCAGAAGGGAACTTTTTGCTCCAGGGTTCAGCTGATACCTGGACTCGTATTGATGGAGTAAAAGACCCGAAAATACACACGAGCCGTTCTGCTGTTTTTGGCGATGTCGACAACGACGGTGGTGTGGACGTGCTTGTCATCAACCGTGATGCACCAGCGTACCTTTTAATGAATGTGCATCCTGATAAGAGCAAGTCCGCATCCTTTCGTGTCCTTGATGCAAACGGCCGAGATGCCCTTGGTGCAGTGTTCACTGCAGTCGTTTCGGGCAAGAAAATCACGCATCCAGTGCAAGCCGCATGGAGTTACATGGCGAGCAATGACCCACGAGTGCGCGTCGGCCTTGGTGAGTCAAACGAAGTTACGGATGTTTCAGTTCGCTGGGTTGACGGGACAACAACCACATTCGGAAACTTCCCCCTCGGCTTCCACACCCTCCGCCATAAATAATCTACCCGCGGTAGATATTCGACCTGATTTGAACGTGTACACTCTGGGTAGATTATTTGTATTTGAGATATCTCTATCTTATTCACACGACTTTGTACAATGAAGTCTCGAAAGGAAAATACAATGACATTTGAACTACCAACACTAAACTACGCGTACGACGCACTTGAGCCATACATTGACGCTCGAACGATGGAGATTCATTACACCAAACACCACGCAGGGTACGTTGCAAAACTCAATGCCGCTGTCGAAGGGACGGAATGGGCAGAGAAGACGACTGCTGAACTTCTGAAGCAGTTAGATGCACTTCCGGAATCGATGCGAACAGCTGTACGAAACAATGGCGGTGGGCACTGGAACCATTCGCTTTTCTGGTCTTTAATGGGACCTTCTGAAGATACAGGTCCAACTGAAGCACTCGCTCAAAAGATAGACCAAACGTTTGGTTCACTCGAAGGGATGAAAGATACATTTGCAACTGCAGCAGGCACTCGATTTGGCTCTGGTTGGGCGTGGCTCACCGTCAGCGAATCTGGCGAACTGTGTATTTGCTCAACGGCGAATCAAGACAACCCATTGATGGGAGATCTTGGTATGTGCGGGTGCACCCCCATTCTTGCACTTGACGTGTGGGAACACGCGTATTATCTTCACTACCAAAACAGGCGCCCTGACTATGTGAATGCTTGGTGGAATGTGGTAAACTGGTCTGCTGTGAATGCGCTTTGGGAAAATGCTCGAAACGCAAGCAGTGGCTCCTGTGGCTGCGCCTGTACCTGTAGTTCCTAACTGAAAGAACACCAATGCGAATACTTATACTCTTCTGTGCGCTAGCACTTGCTAGTTGCACGACGCCGCCTTCTTACGAAGTCTCCCAACATGGCGGAATGCGGGATGCGCTCAGGATGGGAAACACGCAACCCCGCATTACGTTCGCCGAAGTTTCAAGCAAGCCGCACGCAATTGCCGTCGGCGCGCTTCCAAACCTCGCCGGTGAGATAACTGTCTTTGATGGAACCATCTACACGGCAACAACGCCTGACGGTCAGACAGCCTCGACCGTTGCCGCTGATGCGACATTTGACGCAGCGACGTTACTCTCGCTTTCGTATGTTGATGCGTGGAAAGAATGCCTTTTGCCCTCAAACCACCCTCTTGAGGAAGCAATTGAGCTCTCGGCTGTCATTCAAGGCATTGACACGGAGTCCCCATTCCCGTTCTTCATCACTGGAACAACGAGTGACTACCACTTGCATGTCATTAACGGCTATTGCCCAGTTGCAGAGCCAGACCTGGAAGCAAAGTTCCAACCATGGCGACAAGTTGGAACAGAACGTACGCCAATCACCGTCGTTGGGTTCTACGCGAAGGATCAGGAAGGCGTTATGACGCACCATGGCTCCAACGTGCATATCCACGGAATCATCGATATGAACGGCACCTTGACGACAGGCCACCTCGATTCAGTCTTAATCAATCCGGGCGCTCTTTTATTCTTGCCAGCCCAGTAACGTCCGTTTTTTTGCCAAAAAAACTTTACTTCACCACTTGATTTGAGCATCCACAACATCTTGTGGGTGCTTTTTTCTTCGACCCACTAGAAGTCGTGCCTTTGGCATTGCGCAACGGACATACTGCTTTTAAGCTCAGTTATCACTTGAAGTGAAACCGTGTAGTCATCCGAAAGCGTCTTTAACACTCAGGAAAAGGAAGGACCTGCATATGCTTACAAAGAACCAAGTTATCGACGCCATCAGCCGCTTAAACCCTACTGCGCCAATTCATTGGCTTGCTGGATTTGATTTGGTTTCACTTCGTCGGTATTACGAGCACCTTCTTCTCACGCTTGAGCCTCGCGGTTCGCGTGGCTGGGTTCGACCCAATGACAGCGCAGCAGTCATTACTCGTAGGCCAGCTGCGTAAACCAACCAGTAGCGGCTTGTAAAGTGGCCTGTCCCTCCCTTAGTCAGTTTCTGAATGACTCCCCTCGTCAGATTCTCGCCGAGCGCGGGACAGGCCACTTTTCCTTTTATGAAGTGACTGTCACTTTGAAAGACGAAAAGTCATTTTGGTCGTGTGTAAAAAAATGGGTTACTCAGCGGAGTCGAATCCACGCTTGACAAGCGCAAGCTCGAGCAGTGTTCGAACACGGGTGATTAGTTCTAACTTGTTGACTGGTTTGGTAATGAAGTCATTTGTTCCACACTCGACGGCTCTTTCATAATCACTTACTTCGTTGAGTGCTGTTACCATGATAATGACGGTGTCTCGCGTGCTCGGTTGCGATTTCACCTTCTGGCAGACTTCAAATCCACTCATTCTGGGCATCATGACATCGAGGATTAGCAAGTCTGGGCTGTGCCTCTCGATCTTTTCCATTGCTTCTACGCCGTCTGCAGCAGTCTGCACTTTGCAAGGTAAATCATCAAGAAAAGCCTGCATAAGCTCAAGGTTCTGCTCGTTATCGTCCACCAGAAGAATAGTCGCTGTCGATAAATCAACGCCAGGCGTTACTTGTGTATTTGAATCTTTCACGTTGTGTATGCTATCATGTGTCATTCTACCCGTGTTCTAGAAGAGAAATTATAAGATGGCAAAATACGCACACCCCTCAATATGGACTGATGAATTCAACACACCGACTGTCGCTGGGCTCAGAGAGCGCATCCTTGTGGACGGTGTCCTTGGGTTTGACGAGTTTAGCGAAAGAATGAACGAACTAGGCAACATTACGCAAGAAGTCATGTGGTTTGGAGATTGCTGGTGCTGGTCAATCGCATTTATATCTGAGCACTCGGAGAAACCAGTCGCCGTTGTGATACCCTTTGAAGAAGATATGCAAATCGCGACGCCCCTCTCCCATGCATTCATAGACCAGCTCTCGACCCGCCGACTCAAGCGATTTGTCCGAGATGGCATCGAGCTGGCCATGCCTCCGCATGAAACAGAGTGGGCGGTCTGGTCTGCACACACGACATTGGCTATCGAAGACATAATGCCGGTTATCAAAAGTTTGTTTAAATTTTATTCGCAATAACGAACTGTAGCGCTATTGGGTCCATTGACCATCGACGTAGCGAAGCTTCGAGCTGTCCACCTGTAATAATGTAGCGAGGTCATCATTGTTTTCAACCATTGCCGGTTTCCCTTTTGTCGATGCGTAATCTGCAGACCAGAGTGTTGCCCCGCCTAGTAGCGTAAGCTCAACTCGTAGAGTAGCTTCTATGATTTCATCAGTCGCTTGCTGACGGTTGTGCGTTGTCGAATGCAAAAGCATGTCAATCGATTCAGGGTGCAAATATCTTTGCAGTTTGAGAATCTGTGCATCGGATTCGCTCAATTTTTTACCTGAACGGATCTTGGTTAGGACAGCGCAGGTGTCCTCAACACTCTCGAAGGTATCAACAAAGCCACTCCCATGGGGCTGGACAATGCTTGGAACGAGTAGTGCGTAAGCGGGTGTACGAAGCGATTCTAACTGTTGCTTCACTTCACTGTTTTCTTCTATGGAAATAAGTCCAATAATGGCACTCTCCCGTAGGGAAGAGTCAATCACAGCACTAAGAACATACAACTCTTGGGATAACCTCTGGCTAAAAGCAGTCTCGTTTGCCAACTCTTCAGCAACATAAAAATAGGAGAGCCCCTCTGAGACGTCAAGACGATCGTCAATGTAACTGTCATTACTCGCAAAGGAAACAATTAGTAGAGTTAGCGCTCGAGTACTCATTGGTTTGCCAATCTGTTTTTGTATTCCAAAGCCATTTCAATAATAAGCTTGTGCCAATGTTGCGCGATTTGTTTTTCGTTTTCAATCATTTGAGATAGGACTGACTCTGGCCGAACAACCATTCGCTCAAAAGGCACAAGTGTAGCAGTATCCTTCCCGGTCGTGGGTGGTTCTTCTTTTTGAAGAGTTCGCAAATAAGCTTCTTGTAGTTTCACATACAATTGCAATAGACTCGTCGAAGCAGAATCGTCAAAGGAGTCAGGCAACCCGCCCCAAGCATCAAGCAACAGTATAAAAGCGATAGTTGGAGTAACTTCTCCTGACGGTGGCAAAGACGAAGGTTGAAGGAGTAGGTATTCAGTTAACAAAGAAGACGTTAACACAGCAGCAACTTCATCAAGGGAAGCAAGTGTTTCATTTCCCGCGGAAAGTGCGTGCTGCACGAGTGCTTTTCTTGCTTCATTGTTCCAATGAGAATCAGACTGATCTGGCAAGATAGCGTCGGTAAGATTTGCAACGAGTGAAACTATCTGTTCTTTCGATTTCGCATGTGGGAGTTCATCAAGTAGCGCAATGGCAACAGTTTTACTGCGTGGAAAGTTAGAGATAACAATTTCTGTCGCGGCAACTCGTACGCGAGAATAGACATTCGAGATTGAGGCGCGTGCAAGCGTGCGAGCATCTTCAGCACCGAGGTCGGTATAAGAAGAACTCTCCAGTTCAGCTAATCTGTCAAGACGTGCGTCATTGTTCGCTCCAGTCCTCCCAAATGACTTGCTCCACTTACCATCTATTGGTGGTAAGTGAAGGATTTCAAATGGCTCTGGGGTATCTTCATTTAGAAAAGAAACTTTTAAAGATTCGATGGCAAGATCCGGCCTTCCAATCCAAATAGAGACAGCGGTCTCATTCACTTTTCGAATTTTAGCCAATGTCTCTGGTTTGTTTACTGGGAGTGTTTGTAAAGAACGATACGACAGAATCCAATCTTCTGCTACTTCCTCATTAAAACCGGCTGGTAGCCGAACATTCCATTCCATTGTTTTAGATTGCACTTCAAATGGCCATCTTGCAAGCAATGTCGCATGGCGAGAAGCGCGAGTTTCTAAGGAATCATCTAACTGAACGATAGAAGCATCTGAAACCCACGATGCATTATTTGAACTTTCTAACAAATTTCCTAGAAGAAAAAGGTTTTGAACTGGTACCGAAGGGGAAAGGTACATTTCCAAAAAAGTGTCTCGAATGGCAAGGTCATTTGCCCATTCAATCTCAGTAACAAGGCGACCAATGACTGATCGAGAGAGACTCTCCCGTGTAACATCAACCGAAGCATCAAAAAAAGAAGTAATTGTTTTTAAAAATAAAGCAGAAGACGAAGCTTTTGTCTGACTTGCTTGGACGGAAAGTATCCATGCCTCCCAAACCTTGGAGTATGAAGCACCAAATTCTGTCCTTGAGACAAGTTCCTTAGCGACTTCATAACAAGCCTGCTGCCGCGCATCTTTCCCTTCGCAAGCAGTAACGTTGTGCATTTTCATATTTCGCAGTAACGTTCGTATTTCAGAAGGATTATCTGGATTACACTCTAGTTGCGCGAGTATTCCGGCGTGCCAAATGCGCCTCGTAATACTTGTTGGGTTTGAAACTTGGAATGGCGGAATTGCAAGAGCAGAAAGAATGCCTGGCTGTGCAACAGAAGAATACTCAATGATTTTCATTACTTGGGAAGTAAGAGATTCCACCAGATATGGATCAGAAAATGCCCATCCCTCTGACAAAACACGAATTCCATCAGCCCAGGACTGTAACCACGATGTTGCAACTTGTTTCCCCGCAGTATTCGCCTGAAGTAACTCTTTGCTTAATTGTTCAAACAACTCAGGAAGCATCATAACTTGATCAGCGTGCTTGACTAGTTCAAACTCGACGTCTCGCTCTTTAAATGTCGGGTACGTTTGATAGAGAGGGTGTTGCGAAGGAGAAACTATTTCTTGGCGAACTTCA
>CAZURP010000035.1:6721-10687 GCA_964623715.1 uncultured Isosphaeraceae bacterium
AAGGGAATTACTGCCAGAACATCGCTCTTCTTGTTTGCATCTGAAAATAGGATAACGAGCGCAAGGATAAATGCAAAAAATGTTAAGAAGCCAAATACAATCGCAAGCCGCAAAGTCATCACAGGTGTTGGGTTCGATAAATCAGGAGTGATTTTTTCAGTCAGTTCTGAGAGGTAATTTTCGGCTTGACTAAACGCAGATTTTTTTGTTGGAACAGCCGTCCATGTACGGTTAGGTTGATTATCTGCTCTTCTTTGCGGAGCAAGTGGCCCGTTGCCCTCACGGGCCGCTTCGCCGAGGGCTTCGAGTATTCGCATAAGACCGCCAACCGTTAATGCATTCAACGCGGCAATTTCAACAAGCCGAGATCTTGTTTTACTATTCCAGCCACCACCAGCAATGAGTGCAGCAATGATAGATTGGTCGAGCGAAGTAAGTTCTTGAGGAACTGAATCAACGGAAGTTCGGGAGGCTGGCGCTTGTTGAAGTAACTCTGATGAAATAGTCGCAAGGTATTTTTTTACAATTTCTGTCTCGTCTGACGACGCATTCGGGCTTGCTAGCAATTGCGCAAACCGACGCCTCGCAGCACGTTTAATGGATTTGGAATCAGCGTTTGCGGGTGCTTCTATTCCAATGATTTTCCAAGAATCTGAACCAGTTGGAAGATGGAAATATTCACATGTAACTTCATGTGCGCTATTCATCATTGCCCCTCCAGTTCTGCATGCAGTGAACGAAGGAGCGAACCGAACGGTTCTTGACCATATTCTGGATAGAGGGCAACGTGTTGATTAAGTATTTGCAACGCTACTTCTTTGTCAGTTGTCGAAAGTATGAGGGTCATTGAATATTTTGCTTCAAGCCAATCGAGTGAGTCTACATCACTTGAAGTTGCAATTCTTTTCCAATGCAAAAGCGCTTTTTGGGAATCCCCAAGCGCTGTTTCAATAATCGCTGCGAGTTTAAGAACGCTTTTTACACGAGGGTGCGAGTGAACGAGTCGCCTGATTGCTGAAAGCGATTCTTCTCCGCACTGCATATTGCCTTCTGTTGTAAAGATCTCGAACCCACATTTTGCAAAAGCAAAGGCAATCTGAAAATAAGTTGCATTTGAAAAATCTGAATCTGAGAGACCGTGAAGCAGATGCTGCTCAACGGCGTATTGAAGTGCAAGGCTCGACGTAACTTCTCGTTCATTCCAGTAATTCCAGAGAACACGAGCACCTAAATCAGTCCAAGGACTTGTTGTGTCAAATTCGAGAAGGTGCTCCATTTGCGCATCTACTTCTGTTGGATTATTGTCGAACATCGCAAGAAGTAACGTCCGATACGCTATCTCCAACTCGTATGGAGAGGTATCGACAAGACCACGCTCGCGTAAGGATCCAATGATTGCTAAGGCTTGCGCCCCTGCCACTTCTCTTCGAATGCTTTGGTGTAATGAAACTTCTAAGACACGAAGTGATCGCACGAGAGCTCTATTCATTGCCGTTTTATCAGTTAGTTCTTTTCGGTCTGCATGGATGAGTGCCACTGCAACATTGACATATTGGTTCCCAATTTGTTTTAGTTCTTCAGGCGATGCATCGAGCCATGCTTCATACAACAACCTTGAGGCTTTACGTTGCGATTCTTCAAAACGAGGATCCGAAGGTAAAATCGAAAGAAGCGTTTCGAAACTCACCGAATCGTTATTATTTCCGGCTTGATACAGCATTAACTGCGTTGCTCGTTTGGTATTGGGCCAAGTTGCCAAATATAAAGAAATCATTTCAGATTGTAGTGTTTGCTGTTCGGCGGATAACGATTCCAATAATTCTAAACTGATCAGTACCATCCAAGTGGCTGTCTCTGCTTTATCTCCACTAGAACCTTCTAAGAAAGATTCAATTGCTTTGTTGTACGAACCTAGATAGTAATGGCTGAACCCCAGAACAATATGACTATCATCAATAAGTGCTGGAAAACGCTCCGCATCAGGTGCACTAATTGCTTGCTGAAGAGAAGAAATGACATTTAAAAAAATACGTTTGACAGCGGTGTCTTGCGTTGGTTCATCGGATTGCATCATCTTTCTTGCAGAACGGAATGCAATATCAGCTTGAATGAAATGCACTATAAATCCGTTTGAAGGGAGCGCTGCAATACCAAACTCTTCAACAATTTCACGAACCATGCCGAGTTGTCCTGTATCTATCAGTTCTCCTAGCGATATGGTCGCCAACTGCAACGCCGCCTCGTCAGTCGAGTGCTCAAGCGCATGCACAATTGCTAACCGCAAAAGTAAGCTTCGGTCCGCATGTTTAACTTTCGTGAGATTCTTCTGTGCTTCTTCCCATCGCTCCTGCTCAATATCGCAAAAAAATCGCCACATAGAGGCACTTCTTCTGACGACTAGATGTGCATCCGAAGTTTCGATTTCCTCAAACCAAGGGTCAGGAGAATGTGGATACTGAAGTAACTCTTTTACCAGCGCTATTCCAAGAATTGCTCGGGCGCCCTGTTCATGCCGCTTTAAATCAAGCGCAACGCTTTCTGTAATTGCTTTTTCGCCTTGCAATATCTTGGCGAAAATGAGTTCTGCTTTATGCGCGTACTCAATGGAACCTGTTTGAAATGCAATGTAGTAATAGGACCATCCTAACAGTGAACTTGCAAGCCCAATTTTATCCGTGATTGACGAATCCTTATTGTTTGACTTTTCACTCTTTTTACGTAAAGCAAGAAGAATCCGTTCTAGTTTCGCAGCAATAACCTCGAGCTGCTCCGCTGCTAAAGTAGCATGCGTTTTGTCAGTATATCGAAGTCTGTAACGTTCGATCATTTGCTCTGCGGAAAGATACGCAGCGCGTAGTAGCTGTAGCCGTAGCTCAGTTGTTCCGGCCTCTGGCATTTTGTCGAGCAAGGAATTAGCACGAGCAAGGAGTGAAACATCTTCGTTGTCTGACGAACGTGCGAGCAAAACAGCGTAGACATTGGCTAATTCTCTTGCAGCTTGGACACGTGTTTTTGCATCCCCCTCGTCAAGTAAGTTTTCAAGATGAATCGACAAAAGTGTTTCACAACCCATCTGTTCAAGCCAAGATGAAAGTCGATCACTTGCATATAAGTTGCAAGTAAAAACGAGTACTGCTACAAGATTAACGACTCGCAGGAACATACGTTACCTTTTCAAAACCTGCATCACGTGATGCTTGAATTGCTGCTACGGCAAATCCAACTAACACACTATTATCTGCTTTGATAATTATCCCGGGTTCTTTTGGAAGATTAAGGAGCACTTCAGCAAGTTGTTCTCTCGAAGTAAAGACTTGACTTCCAAGTTTGTAGACCGATCGAAGGTTTTCTTGTTGCACTAATAGAATCTGGGGCTCTAAGAGTGACTCTTCGACCGCTGAACCCTGGTCGACTAGTAGGGCGGGATTAAGTTGGTCTTCAGGTTTCGAAAGGACCGTCGAAACGATAAAGTAAATGAGTAACAAGAAAGTAACGTCGATCATTGAGGACATGCTTAATGCAGCCCTATTCATGCCTCTTCGATTACTTTTTGCGAATTGCATCAGTTCGTCTCCGTCGCTATCCGAGTCGCTGAGAAGTTGTGCCCATGAAGTAAGTGCAGGATTTCATTTAAGGTTTGCGTAGAAGCACGTTCATCTGCACGAATTAAAAGCGAATCCCAGGAAAGTGATTGTGCCTCAACTTCTTCTTGCAATAGTGCGGAAAGTTCGTCGAACGATATGACCCCTTCCGTGCTGTCGACGACGATTTTGCCATTTTCAAGTACATTAATAATAAAAGCATTCTCTTGCTCTAGATCAATCTGCTCACCCTGTTCTTTAGGTAATTCTAAATCCACGCGAGCTTGTTGGGCAAATTGCGCTGCAACCATAAAAAAGATAATCAGCAGAAAGATGATATCAATCATTGGTGTCATTTCTACTACTGGAATGACTTGTCGAGATT
>CAZURP010000036.1:0-7816 GCA_964623715.1 uncultured Isosphaeraceae bacterium
TTCTTGGGGTTGCATCGCTTTGGTTGATCATAGACTTTGGCATGATTGAACAACAAGTGAAATCGGGCGCACCAAAACAAATGGAATGGTTCTGTGGATTTATTTTAATGGTCACGCTTGTCTGGATTTACCTCGAAGCAGTAAAGTTGTGCTTCCGCTTGGCAATTCTATTTGGCAATCGAGACTAACGGTCACCATCGATTTTAATAGGGATTTCCTCAGCAATATCAATACCGAAACCGTGTAACGCGGTGAGGTGTTTTGGATGATTTGTAAGAAGTTTTAATTTCTTTAAACCAAGGTCTCGAATAATTTGTACGCCTGTTCCATAATCACGTCGATCCATAGGTTTTTCTGCGACCGTTAAATCTGGAACATTTACATCAGACTCAGGTCTTTGGATTTTTTGCAAGCGATCAATAAACTCGTCGCCGTATTGTTCTGGGCGGAGATAGATGAGTGCTCCACTGCCTGCTTCTGCAATCATACGCAACGACGCGCGCAACTCCCTTCCGGATGGGTGATCGGTAACATCAAAAATATCACCAAGAAGATTACGCCTATGCACTCGAACGAGGGTTGGTTCTTCGATTGGTTTTGCCGCGCCGTACTGATCGAGTTCACCAACGCCACCGACTGTCAGTGCTAGATGTGGAACCGCATCAATAGTACTGTGGTATGCAATTAAATTGAATGTTCCGTACGGCGTTTCTATTGGTGTTCCACATTTCGGTGCAATCCGGTTTACTAAACTTTCTCTTGCTAGCCGGTATTCAATAATCTGTTCCACAGAACACATTTTGAGGTTGTGTTCATCGCATATTTTCTCAAGGTCGGGTACTCGTGCCATATCGCCGTCTTCCTTGACAATCTCGATGATGACCGCTGATGGTTTCAGACCTGCGAGCTTACATAAATCAACTGAACCCTCAGTTTGGCCCGTTCGTGCAAGAACTCCACCAACGCGAGCACGCAACGGATTGATATGGCCAGGTCGAACAAAATCATCGGGTCTGGAGTCTGGGTCGACAAGCAATTCAAGGGTTTTTACCCTATCCCACGCTGAAATTCCCGTCGTCACGCTGTGTCGAGGATGCCCATCGATGCTAATTGTGAAGGGAGTTCCTCGAACACTCGTGTTATCTGCAACCTGGGGCCCAAGTTCGAGTCGATCGCAATCGTCGCCTGTCATCGCAACACACAGGTACCCACCGCCTACTCGAGTAAAAAAGTTGATTAACTCAATGGTGATGTGCTCGGTTGCGACGACAAAATCGCCCTCGTTTTCACGATCCTCGTCATCAATCAACACAATTACCTTGCCTTGCCGTAAATCCTCTAATACTTCTTCAATTGGTGCCAATGCCATCGACGTATTCTACATGGGGTCAGACACCATGTGACAGTCACACCGTATTGCCTTTTGCGCACCGACTTTGCCTTGATCGCAGTATGAAGGTGACTGTCACACCGGCTTTGGGGTCAGACACCTCTGGGGTCAGACACCATGTGACAGTCACACCGTATTGCCTTTTGCGCACCGACTTTGCCTTGATCGCAGTATGAAGGTGACTGTCACACCTAGCTTTGGGGTCAGACACCTTTGGGGTCAGACACCTGTAAAATATGGGAATGAAAAAACACCTAAATTGGCTCATGGAACTCACGGCAACACCGACCGCGGCAGGGCAAGAAGACAGGGTCGTCGCGTGGATCGAACAGTGGGCGGAAAAACAGAAGGGAATATCGCTCAAACGAGATAAATATGGAAACCTATTGCTCACGCAAACGCGTAAATCGACCAAAAAACCTATTTACATTACTGCGCACCTCGATCACCCAGCATTTGTTGTGCGCAAACAAATTGATGACCAGCACCTTGAGATGGAGTTTCGAGGTGGCGTAAACGACGCCTATTTCGTAGGAGCAAAGGTAGAGGTTTTCGATAATGAAGACAATGCCTACACCGGCACGATTCAATCGCTCGATTCAAAAGCTAAACCATTCAAACGAGTTATTGTGAAACTCAAAAAGGGTGTTGCTGGAATATTGCTCAAGAACGACATTGCTCGCTGGAAGTTCAACCCGCCATTTGTTAAAAATGGTTTACTCCATGCGCCCGCTTGCGATGACCTTGCGGGTGTCGCTGCCGCTCTATGCGCACTCGACAAGATAATAAAACTTCCAGCACTTGGTCATGTTGGTGTGCTTCTTACTCGTGCTGAAGAAATTGGGTTTGTTGGAGCCATCGCTGCAGCAAAGAATCGGTCCGTTCCAAAAACATCTCGATTGCTTTGCCTTGAAACTTCCCGGAGTTTTCCAGAATCACCAATCGGCGGTGGTCCCATTCTTCGAGTGGGTGATAAGACAAGTGTTTTTGGACCAGAGCTTACGAACGCCGCATCTGAAATCATGAATTCGAAAAAGAATTTTCTTTGGCAACGAAAACTCATGCCCGGCGGAACATGCGAATCAACTGCTTTTTGCGAATACGGTTATTTGTCAACGTGTTTATGTTTGGCGCTGGGCAATTACCACAACATGAAAGACATCGATGGTGTACTTCAGAAAAACAAACCCGCGAAAGTCGCACCTGAAGTTATATCGGTAGACGACTTTCACGGACTTGTCGAGATGTTAAAAATTATCTGTCGCGAATTAGACAAGCCAAGAAAAAGTACCCTCCGAAAGGGGCTTGAAGCTCGGTTGAAAATGTATCGAAAAATCCTTAGTTAGATAACACAAGTTCAACCATATAGTCTGCGGCAGCTTCGTTGTCACCATCCGCTCGCAAAGTTTGAATTGCAACAATGAGAGCCGCGTTGCGTGCCGGTGAACCAGAACCCGCCTCTTCAATAATTGCTTCGAGTGCTTTCATTCGTAGTTCGCCTTCGAGTTCATCACGAATCATGTGAATACCCAAAAGAGAAACTGACTCTCCGCCCGTAAGGTTTGCAGCGACTTCACGCAACATGCCCAGTTCTTCTATGAACTGCACTTCTTCTGGTACATCTCGATCTCTCGGATGCCAACCTTCATTGTGCATATGGTGAGGTGGTTCAGATCGCCATTCGCCACTGAATTGATGGTGGGGTCCTCCATGATTGTTACCGTGATCGCCACCACCCATCATGTGCATCATGTGTTCTCTCATGTTGTCCATACCTTCAGGGCCGCCGTGCTCACCACCCATCATTTGCATCATGTGGACTTTCATCGGGTGCTCTCCCTCTTCTTTTCCACGCATCATGTGTGCCATTATCTCGTTCGGCACACCGTCAGCTTCTTCTCCGTCAAGCAAGACGACAATTTCGCCATTTTCTTTGTCAATCATTTTCATAACGTGCTGCATCATGTCGGGCACCCCGTCGACTTCTTCGCCGTTCAGACTGATTGTCATTTCATCGTTATCAACAAAGACTTCAATGTCCATTTCCATTTCAGAAGCGGTGTTGGCCGTTTCTATTTTAGGCTGTTTCGTTTTAGTACACGCCACAAGAGCGAGAATTGCTGCGGCCGGTAGTGTTGTAATCCAATTATGCATGCCTATCTCCTTTATGTAACAAGTTGAGGCAGAATAACGTGCTTTGCTTCATTCGATTGCGTACTCACTCGTCAGATTCAGAAAAAGAAATAGATACCCTCTCTATCTGCGTTTCTGTCGCCTGCAGGGTTGTAAAAATCATGCTTTGAATCTCAACTACTTCGCCAACCTCGGGAACATGACCAAGGTTTGCAAGAATAAATCCGGCGATTGTGTCATACTCGTCATCCTCTGGCAATGCAATTCCCAGTTCATCATTCAAATCATCAAGGTTGTACCGGCCATCAACTTCAACCAGTGAATCGTCCACTTTCTTCAACGCTGGTTCGTCTGCTTCAGCATCGTCGTGTTCGTCACGAATTTCACCGACAATCTCCTCGAGGACATCTTCGATTGTTACAAGCCCAGCAGTTCCACCATATTCGTCAATCACCACCGCCATATGCACTTCACTTTTTTGAAAGTCGGCGAGTAATTCTTGCACTGGTTTTGTGTCTGGAACAACAATTGGTTTTCGTAAAATAGTTTTCAGATTAAAACCGTTCGCTTCTTCACCGAGAAATCCAACCAAATCTTTTACGTAAAGTATTCCAATAATCTGATCTAAGTTCTCTTCAAAAATTGGAATGCGCGAGCGACCTGATTCTAAAACAAACTTTCTAATTGCAGAAATATCGTTGGTCAATTCGATTCCTTCAATATCAATTCGTGGAGTCATAATTTCGCCAACATCCGTATCGCGTAAATCCACAACGTTTTCCAACATCTCAGCGGCTTCCGCAGGAATGCCGCCTTCACGTTGTGAATGTTCTATCGAGCGAAGGAGTTGTTCCTCAACTGGATTGAGCCCCTCGACTTCTTTTAAATTCGCACCCGTCAATCTTCGAGCTATCTCAGTAACTCCATCAACCCACCAGTTGAATAGTGGATTGAGAAGTGATACCAAACGAACTATCAACCAGCTTCTTGTAATGGCGCCGACTGGTACCGATTTTGCTATAGCACCTGCAATTATCGAGGCAAAAAACCAAAAGACGACAATGCCAATCCCTTGTCCAACTACAAGCGTGAGGGGCGTTAAAGGAGACGTATAAAACAACATCACAAATCCCACCATCGTGTATCCAAAACACATCATCTTGACAACTGTGAGAGATTGCAGGACCGTTTCGTATTGAGATTCAATCCAAAGACCTCGGCCCGGTGTGCCTCTTATCTCCATTTCATGTCTTAACACAAGAGGCGTCGTCATTAGCATTGCGCGCTCAATAATAGCCACCCACGTGCCAATTAGAACAAACAATACAATCAAGGCCCAGATAGTTGCAATCATGTATTAGTACTCCACACTTTACCGACTCCTATACCCAACAACACGCGGTCCTCTTCTGTGTGCATTAAATCGTGTGCCGTTTCGTCATGATCGTCAAAACCACAACAGTGCAAAATGCCATGCACGATGTAAAGAAGCAATTCATTCTGCATGGCGTGTCCGCGTTTGATTGCTTCTCGATTTGCAACATCAATACAGATGGCAATATCGGCGTGGATAGAATGAACGCCGCCACCGTGGTCAAACGTTAACACGTCTGTTGTTCCTGCAACACCAGAATGTTTCATGTGCAACAAAGTCATTTCCTCATCATCAACAACGCGAACAGAAACATCTGAATAGTCGAGATGCAAAAAACCAAGTGCTTTACTTGCATTTTCTTGAAGCCAGTTGTAATCGATATCGGCATCACCCTGCACGGTGATGTTTGTCGGTGGAGGTTGGTCTATTTGTTCTTTGGACTCTTCCATAGCATTACACAATATACAGGCAAAACTTGTAAAAACAAGTTATTGCGATTATTTTGCCTCAATTGGAGTTATGGGAACCAAAGAAGGCTTGCAGCGAGCTTCAAACTCACTCATGTACTTATTAACGATAGTGCGTGTTGCCCAGCTGTTGCCGTCGGAAAGTCCACAAATTGTTGTGCCTGGCATGATGCCCATGGAGTTTGAAACTTCAATAACCTGGTCAAGGTCTTTCATTGTTCCTTCGCCTGATTCAATGCGACAAAGCAATTGGTAAATCCAGTCCGCGCCCTCTCGGCAAGGCGTGCACTGACCACATGATTCATTTTTATAGAATCGTGCAATGTTCCTTGCGACAGCAACCATGTCTGTGTCCTCGTCAAAAACGGTTGGGCACGCAGTGCCAAGACCCATCACGCTGTATTTTTGACCGATATCAAAATCCATTTCGGCATCGAATTGATCTGGACCAAGAATGCCCATGCTCACTCCGCCGGCGATCGCGCCTTTAAACTTACGACCGTTTTTCATGCCACCTGCGTGTTCTTCAACGAGGGTGCGAAGGGTAATGCCAAGTTCAGCTTCAAAAACATCTGGGTTGTTTACGTGACCAGAAACACCCATAAGTTTTACGCCGTAACTTGCAGGTCCGCCGATTGTGGATGCGCAACCAAGTGACTTCCACCAGTCTGCACCCTTCTCGACGATGAGTGGAACTGCGGCAAGTGTTTCAACATTATTAATAATTGTGGGCCTTCCGAAAAGACCACTCACCGCTGGAAACGGTGGTTTAATTCTCGGCCAACCACGCTTGCCTTCAACCGCTTCGAGCAGGGCGGTTTCTTCACCGCAAATATATGCACCTGCACCTCTATGAAGCGTGCACTCGACTGCAAAACTGCTTGCACCATTCATCAATCCTTGAGAACCAAAAATCCCGCCTTCGTATGCCTCATCAATTGCTGTCTGCATTATTTTTGCTTGTTCAGCCCACTCACCACGAATAAAGAAATACGCTGTGTCAAGATTACAGGCGTAGCATGCAATCGCGATTCCTTCGATGACCGAGTGTGGATCAAAATCAACAAGAAGCCGGTCTTTGAATGTTCCGGGTTCAGCTTCATCGCAATTTATACAAAGATAACGAGGCTTGCCATCAACTTCTGGCAAGAACGTCCACTTCACTCCGCAAGGGAAACCCGCACCACCTCTGCCTCGAAGTTCCGCATCTTTTACAACGCTTACCACTTCTTCTTGTGGCATCAGTAACGCTTTTTTCAGTGTTTCGTATCCACCGTTTGCAACATACTCGTTAAACGAAAGCGTTTTTCGCTGCGCTCTATCTGCGGGAATATTTCTTGTGAGAAATCGCTCAGTCACGTGTTGTGTCCTCTTGTTTGATTTCTATTTCATCAATAGTGGTTCTGCGTAGTGTCACGTTGCCATCGGTTTTTTCTTCAACAGTTCTGTTCACTTCCCGCGTGGATGAGTCGTTTTTCACCGCGTGCACTATATGCCCAACAAATTCGCCAAGGCAACGCATCAAGGGTTTTTTATCTTCCGTTGTCATCATGCCTCGTTACTCAATTTGTCAACAAGCTCGTCAACTTTAGATATCGACAGATTGTTGTATTGCGTACCGTTTACAAGCGCGCAAGGTGCGTTGTCGCAAGATCCAATGCACTCCATACCAAGCAAAGTGAATTTGCCATCGGCAGATGTTTCATGCACATCGACTCCTAGTTTTGATTTTAGGTGATCAATAAGCGCTTGATGTCCGCACACTTCACATGCAATTGATTGGCAAATGCCAACAACATATTTTCCAAGTGGTTCGCTCGAATAATCTTCGTAAAAAGAAACGACGTCTGCGACTTGTGCTGGCGTGATCCCGAGAACCTTTGCAATCTCAACCATTGCTTCCCAAGGAATGTAACCATACATATGTTGCACTTCATGCAATGTCGTCATCAAAGCGCCTTGGCCAGTTGCATACCGAGGCATGATGTCCTTTGTTATTTTTTCCATTAACGCGGATGTCAAATAGGGTTCATCTCGTTTTTCGAGTTTTGTATTCGCTGATTGTTTTGCAATCCAAGCCATTGTTCTTCCTTACCTATCTAACTCTGCTGCAATGATATTTAACGATCCCAAAATCGCGACGAGGTCAGCAAGTTGGTGACCCTCAAACATTTTTGCGAATGTTTGGAAATTAATGAACGAACATGGGCGGGGCGCAACGCGCCACGCATTCGGACCGCCGTCCGATACGACAAAAAAGCCATACTCGCCGTTTGGTCCCTCGATAGCAGCGTAGCACTCGCCAACTGGTGATTCAAAACCACGGTTTGGCATAACCATTTCAAATTGTTGAATCGTGCCTTGAATCGAATCGTACACATCTTGTTTAGGAGGCATGTGCACACCACCACTTGGGTGTACATCGATCGGGCCTCGGGGAATATTGTCGAT
>CAZURP010000036.1:7826-10602 GCA_964623715.1 uncultured Isosphaeraceae bacterium
CACGATTGTTTTATCTCTTCAAGGCGTACGTGATACCGCGCAAGACAATCACCTGTCGTTGCGATTGGCACATTAAACTCAACCGCTTTTGCGCCTTGCCCATCCCAGTTATCTGCATAACAAAGGTATGGTTCGTCCTTGCGAAGGTCGCGCGTGACTCCACATGCTCGTGCGAGTGGGCCGGTGAGTGACCATGCCGTCGCATCCTCTTTAGAAATAGTACCAACGCCTTCAACACGATCAATAAAAATACGGTTTGTATTCAGAAGTGTTTCAATGTCGCCAATCGCTTTTGGCATTCGTGCATCAATAAAGTTGTGCACCATCTTTTGGAATGTTGCTTCGCATGGCAAATCATTTTTGAGACCACCGACTCTCGTGTAGTCTGGATGGAACCGTTGGCCAGAAACGTAATCCATAATGTCGTACACATGTTCGCGTTCGTTGAACCCGTATAAAAACCCAGTAAACGCACCGAGGTCTAACGCAGCAGCGCCAACACATAAAAGGTGGTTTTGAATTCTACCGAGTTCACATAGAATCGTACGCAGTACTTTACAACGGGGGGTCAAGTCAATATCAAGTAATTTTTCGACCGCATGGTGCCATGCAATATCATTGACGATTGGGCTCACATAATCCATGCGGCTTACCGTGCAAACATACTGATTAAAGTTCTGATGCTCACCAAGTTTTTCAAAACCACTGTGTAAGTAGCCAATGTGTGGGGTTGCGTTGACGACTCGCTCGCCATCGAGCTCAAGCACAAGGCGAAGTGTCGTGTGGGTTGCGGGGTGCTGGGGACCGAAATTCAATATCCATCGATCTTCGCATTCTGCACGATCCTGCAGTTCGTCAAGCGTCTCGATATCGAGGTCGTACGCTTCTTCCATAGGTGTAAGTGTGTAGGGCATTTGAACCAAGCATTATAGTGCTCATCGCACCAAAAGGAGTGCCTAAAATCAAACGCGGAAAATGGCACCCATTTTCTTGCCCATCAACACGCTCGCACCGATGAGCGTGACCGCCAACAACGCCATGCCCCAAACTCCCATAGCGCTTGCGATATATGGTCCATCACCGAGGCGTTCAAAAAGCGTATAAATAGCTTTTGTTATTGGATAATGCGATTCTCGTTGTGCCAAAATTAGGGAATCTGAAACTTCAAGCATCGCAAAACTAAAAGCAAGCAAACCGCCTGCAATGAGGTTCGCCATGATCAACGGAATAATAATCGTACGCACTGCGCGCACTCGGCCTGCGCCGAGGTTCATCGCTGCCTCTTCAAGTTCGCTGCTTGTTTGTTCAAGGCCCGCGACAGTCGATCGAACGATATATGGAAGTCGCCGGACCCCGTATGCAATAACGAGCAACAACATTGGGTTTGGGTTTGCGCCAAGCACATCAATCCATCCCTCAAATGGGTCGCCTTCTCCAAACGGCCAGCGCAAACTCATTGCAACGTACCCAAACGCCATCACCAGTCCCGGTACGGCAAGGGGTAACATCGAAAAAGCATCAAGTAGGGATCTCCCTCTAATTTTTGTTCTGACGATAATGTAGCCAATCAGAATTCCGATGAACAAATCCATAATCACCGCAAGTGTGGAGTACAGCAGGCTGTTCTGAATTGAACCAACGGCAAGTTGGTGGCTCAGTGCGCCTTCGTAATGTTCAATTGTCCAACTTGTCGGGAACACCGATTTATACCACGAGCCCTCCGTGGCGAGAGATGTAAACAACACAGATATATGTGGTAAAACCGCAAGTCCGATGACAATCGTAAACGCACCCATAGCGAGCCACCCTTTGAGGGGCGATAGTTTTTCAGGCGACGACTGCACAGATGCTTTGGAATACATTGCATACGCTTTTCCGCCAAACACCATTTTTCCAAGAAGATAAAATAGTATTGCCGCAAACAACATTACCGCCGTGAGCGCATACGGTTGTTGCGATGTGTTCATTTCTTTGATGCCATTAAAAATTTGTACTGGGGTGACCGTTTGGTAATCAAACATCAGTGGAGTGCCGAGTTCTGTAAACGACCAGATGAAGACAATTGTCGCGCCAGCGAAAAGTCCTGGGCGAATGAGTGGCAGCACGATTTGTCTAAATCGTTGCCACGGTGATGCACCCATGTTTTCTGCCGCCTCTTCAAGCGCGGGGTCAAGGTTTGCAAGCGCCGCTGTCGCATTCAGGTACAAAATTGGGTACAGGTGAAGGGCTTCAATAAAGACGATTGCCCAAAAGCCACCATTGCCAATAAAGTCGTAGCCTTCTGAGAAGAGTCCCATGTCTACGAGTAATGTGTTGATAGCTCCATATTTGCCAAGAAGGTGGTGCAAACCAATGGCGCCAACGAAGGGCGGGAGAATAAGTGGCACGAGCACGAGTGCCGAAAAGACGCCTTTGAAGGGGAAGGTGTACCGTGCTGCAAGTGTTGCAAGAGGGAGGGCAATAACGAGGCAAACTAGTGTCGTCCCAACTGCAATACCGATTGCATTGAGGAACCCATCAAGAAGAACAGGGTCGTTAAACACCGTAAGAATGTGATGGAGGGTGAAACCACCATCGCGGCTCTCGAAGCCTCCTTGCACAGTCAACCAAATTGGATACAGCAAGAATGCGCCAAAGAACGCAAAAAGCCCAATCATTATGATTTTAGGAGTTAGATTCCGCTTCCGCATCTCACTATTGTAGCTTGGTGTCTGACCCCAGAGGTGTCTGACCCCAAAGGTGTCTGACCCCAAAGGTGTCTGACCCCAAAGGTGTC
>CAZURP010000037.1:0-3649 GCA_964623715.1 uncultured Isosphaeraceae bacterium
ATTTGTTCACCAATTGTGAACACGGGATTCAGTGAAGTCATAGGCTCTTGAAAAATCATTGCAATTGATTTTCCACGGATGGAACGCAGTGTAGCCTGTGAAACTTGAAGTAAATTCTCGCCTTCAAACAGAACAGAACCGTGTGTACTTGCTGTTGGGGGCAACAGCCCCAAAATTGCGAGCGCAGTCAAACTTTTCCCTGAACCAGACTCGCCAACAATTGCAAGTGTTTCACCCGCACGAACAGAAAAAAAAACATGATTCACAACACGTTGTTTTTCAAAATCGACACAAAGGTTTTTTATTTCTACTAGAATTTCTTTCATAGTTACGCACAAGATTTCGGTTCGGCTCTCCTTCTTAATCTTTGTCCAAACCAGTTCATTGCTACAAGAGTCACCGCAATACAAAGACTTGGCCAGAACAGCAACCACCAACGTGAGTGCACGGGATTTAACTGACCAAGTCCATCCGCTGTCAAATTTCCCCAACTAGGAAGTGGCTCTTTGATTCCAATGCCTAGAAAACTTAAAAATGCCTCGGACAAAATTGCCGTGGGCACTGTCAGGGTTGCATACACAATGATTGTGCCAAGAAGTGCAGGCAATAAATGGTGTGTGAATGTCCGAATTGGGCCAACCCCAATAACTCTGCATGCTTCCATTGCTGGTCTTGCCATCAAACTGCGGACTTGTCCTCGGACGACACGAGAGACGGTAAGCCAACTAACAATTCCAATTGCAGCGAGAAGCGCAACAACATTCAATAGTTCCTGCATAGACCCATCGACATTCTGCATCATGCTGCTTGCAGCAACTGAGATAAGAACCACAAGCATAATGGATGGTAATCCGTAGAGTATGTCCACGGCTCGCATCATTGCTGAATCTACTTTTCCGCCATATATGCCTGCAATTGTTCCCCAAACTGTGCCGACAAACACCGCGATGCACGCTGCAAAAAGCCCCACGCAAAGACTAATTGCTCCACCAACAACACACCGTGCAAACAAATCGCGGCCGAGTTGATCGGTCCCAAAAAGAGTTACTGTTTTGTTTGTGTCATCGCTCGAAGTCCACAAACTCGGTGGCATCAACGCCATGTGCACATTGGTTCGTTCAAACCGTCTACCCTCGCCGTTGTTTGAAACAGCCCAAAAAAAAGTACTTAAATAAGCAATGATCGTGAGTAGTATCACTCCCCTGCAAAGTGTTTTTTTCTTGTCGCGCGTCAAGGGCATGCACGCATAGTACGAGGTATCACTCGGCTTGCGTTGCTTCACCTTTATTCGTTTTTTGGATGCTGAGTAAGAGTTGCTCGACTCGCTCATTGACAATTTCATCAAATCGTGTTGTCGTGTCCTTGAGTTTTGCTTGCAATCCCAAGATGTGGTCCTCTAGACGACCAATGTGAAGTGTTTGGGCACGAAGAGAAAGAGCAGTCCTTGCACGGACCAGGCCCTGCAGTTCAGCAATTTTTGCCTGTGTGTGTGGCTCATCTTTATCGAGACCGCGTAATTCTTCTGCGGTCTTATAAATCTCTGCGTCTGTTTTTAACTCAGTCACTTTTACTTCGTATAGTTCTGGGTCTGATTCCCGCAACCTGATAAGTGAGCCTAAACGCTGACCTTGCCGACGACAAATTTTATGAAAGGCATCAGGATCCGACTCGCACATTCGTGCAAGTTGTGCGGCGAGGTCCGGATCAATTTCCTCAGCGACTGCCATAACGTGCTCAACCATATTCGCAGGCATTTTGCGTTGCATTCCGCTGTTTTCCTTGTTTGAACTTGGAGTCATGTGCGGAGGACGCATACCGTTTGGGCCTCGGGGGTGCTCCATTTCCATGTCACCTGGCTGAACGTATGCTGTAAGCATTGGTGAAAAGCAATATGAATTACAACAAGCATTTTCATGCAGTGGGGACATGCCCAAAGTCATAACCGTAATAAATAAAACTCCAAGAATCGCTGTGTGTTTCATAGTGTTACTCCGTTTTTCACGTCGGCTCATTCGGTGAGTAAACCATAGTGCCAAAGTTCAACGTCATTGCGAAGGCTATTTAAACTATCCGCAACTTCTGCATACGCTAACTCGCGGGTACCTGAAAGATAATCGTATTCTTCTAATTGCAAATCTTCAAGGAGAAGGCCTTCGTCTTCAACACTCAATGCTTCTGCAACTACAAGGGGTACTGTTGTTGCAACCGGTTGTTGATTCGCTCCAAAACGAAGTACAACAAGCACTGCAAAAACAACGCATGCTGCCATTGCAAGTTGTCGCCAAAGAATCGAAGGTCCAATTTGAGCAACAACTTCTTTGGGTTGTTCTAATGCGTGAACCGACGCATCGAATACGTTCGAGGCGAGGGTATCTGGTGCGTGGACTGCAAGCGCTTGGGAGAGTTGCCCTTCTAGGAGGGCGTCCATGGAAGCGTTTGCAACACGATCTGCAAGACCAGCGGGAGTTTCCACATGCATCGATGCATGTAGGAGCGAGTCAATTCTGCGCTCTTCTGGTGTCAGTGATTCTTCAAATATATGTTTTTCGTGTTCCATTTGGTGCTCCATGGCTAACGACCTATTCGGCCGTCGATTGCCCTTTTTGCGTATTCTTTTGAAGATAACCGTCACAATCCATAAGGCTTCTCAGCTTTCCCAGAGCGCGATGCTGACGGGCTAAAACCGTCCCTAGGGGCTCCCCAAGGACGTCCGCAATCTGTTTGTAACTCATGCCTGCCGAATGGCGCATGTGAATGATGTCTTGGTCTGAACTGGAAAGTTGCATAACGGCGTTTCTGAGCCGTTGGATCTGTTTTGCCGTTTCCTCATCTGCGTGCTCGTCTATGACGCCTGGGGCGAGAACGCCGATCATCTCGTTTTCCATTGGCACGGCGTGGCGCTTTCGACGTCGCATTTCGTCTCGCATGCGGTTCATAGCGATTCTAAAGAGCCACGCTTCGAATTTGCCTGTTTCCGTGTACGTAGCAAGTTTCTGCGCAATAGTGCAAAAGGTCGATTGCGTGATTTCTTCTGCGAGTTCCTCGTTGCCACATTTTGAGCGAATTAATGCAAAAACGCGGAAGGAATACTTCTCAACAAGAAATCTCCACGCGTGTTCATCACCCTTTGCCGCAGCAACGATGTTGTCATGAAGTTTTTGTTTCTCTGGGCTAGTAGTCATATCCGAGGGAGTGATTCATCACCGAGAAGTAGTGTAACGCCATAAAACCATCGAGATTGCAGGCAAGCATGGTTACTAGTCGACAAAGTACCCTACTATACCCCCGCTTATGCAGGAATTTTCTACATTCATCGAAAATCCAGAACAGGTCCTAAGGGGAATATTATTTTGTGCCGGACTTCTTGCACTTGGCATTTGGTCACTTGCAAAGGGTGGGGACTACCTCGTTACTGGCGGCCTCGGACTTGCAAAACAACTTAATATTAAAACAATGGTTGTGGGTCTCACAATCATTGCTTTTAGTACCAGTTCGCCTGAACTCGCCTTCAATATTTTCGCTGCAAGCGGTGGTAGTGGTGAGATTACAGTGGGCAATATTTTTGGATCTAATATTGCAAACTTGGCACTCGTTCTTGGGGTCGGGGCACTCGTTCACAACGCTGTAAGACGGAAAAAAGGCGAAGCAA
>CAZURP010000037.1:3659-10299 GCA_964623715.1 uncultured Isosphaeraceae bacterium
GGGGCGGGTTGTGGTGCCTACGGATCTAACACAAAAAAACCCCCAACCAAAAGCGACTCCAATCCATAGGGACTTTCTAAAAAAAGAAGGTGGATGGCTTCTGGGTTCGACAATTGGCATCTCTGTACTCGTCGGCGCTATTCTCTTGTTTGGCAACTCCGAAGATAGTTATTTCAATCTGAATATTGGTATTGGTGGTTTTATCTTTTTCATGTTCATTTTGTTCTTCTGGCATGTCATCATTAAACAAGAAAGTCCAAACCACCGCGACAACAACAAAGAAGACACGGACAACAATTGTTCATTATCTAAAGCTGTCTTTTTGCTCATTGGCGGTTTTGTTTTGTTGATCATTGGTGGAAAATCCGCTGAAATTGGAGCTGTTTCAGGTGCACGAATCATCGGAATAAGTGAGATGTTTATTGGCGCGACAATCGTTGCCATTGCGACAAGCCTTCCAGAACTTGTGACGACAATTGTCGCAGCGAAGAGAGATGAAGCAGACCTCATCTGGGGAAACATTGTTGGATCGAACCTTTTTAATATTCTTTTTGTTCTGCCAATTACTTTGGGAGTGGCTTCCTTTTACAGTGGATTTATCGTGATACCCACGACGTATGAACCTTGGTTTTATATGGCAGTGATGTTTTTTGTCACCATAATCGCGTGGAAATCCATGAAAAAAGGTGAAGACATTACCGACAAAGAAGGGTATTCCCTTGTCGGAATATATTTTGTTTTTCTTGTTGCTGCAACAATCTGGAAAACTATGGCTAGTTAAATAGCAAGGTCATCAAAACTGTCGTTTGAAAACGGGTCGTCACCTTGGGGTATCACGGCAGCCATAGCACTTGTGGGCGTGACGGATGTTCCATCGTGGAATCGCGTACACGTACTGTCCCACACCAAATTCACCGATCCCGTAGGACCGTTTCGCTGTTTCGCGATAATGAGTTCAGCAAGGTTCTCTTTTTCAGCATTTGCTTCAAGCCATGCAGGATCGTTGACGTGGTAATACGACTCACGGTGCAACATAGCGACAACGTCCGCATCTTGCTCAATTGAACCTGATTCGCGGAGGTCACTCATTCGAGGCCTGTGCCCTTCTCGCTGTTCCGCGCCGCGGTTCAGTTGGCTTAAACAAATCACTGGAACATTAAGTTCACGGGCGAGCGCTTTCACACCACGGCTAATTTCACTTACTTCTTGCTGCCTTGACTCTGCCCGCTTCCCGCTTGTCATTAACTGCAAATAGTCAATCAAAATAACACCGATGTCATGTTGTTGTTTTAGCCTTCTGGCTTTTGCGCGCAACTGTGTAATGGACAAACTTGGTGTGTCATCAATATAAAGCGGGCGTGTCATTAGGTCATCCGCCGCTTGAATGATTGCTGCCATATCGCGGTCGCTTAATGAATTACGACGAATGTTATGGCCAGACACCGAAGCTCTTGAACTCAGTAACCGTTGCACGAGTTGCTGCCGGCTCATCTCAAGGCTAAAAAGTGCAACGGGGACATCGCGCATCGCCATGTTTTCAGCAACATTCAATGCGAACGCCGTCTTACCCATTGAAGGACGAGCTGCGATTATTATCATCTCGCCTCGCTGTAATCCACTTGTCTTTTCGTCTAAATCAGCATAGCCAGTTGCAATGCCTGTAATCAACCTGCCATCGTTTTCTTCTAATTGGCGGATAGCGTCGTTTAGTAAATCATCAAGCAACTCAGCATGGCGATGTTCACCCTGCTGTGCAATGCTAAAAATAAGTCGTTCGGCTTCTTCAAGAATATCACTTGGAGATTCTGGATTTGTGTGCGCATTGTGGAGAATCTCGCCAGCTGCCCCAATAAGCTGGCGAATTGTTGATTTCTCCTTCACTAATCGCGCGTAATGGGAAGCACTCGCCGCACTCGGTACCGCCTCAGCGATTTTTACAAGATATTCAACGCCACCCACGGCTTCAAGGACACCCCTGTCTTTTATGAGTTGTTGCAACAAACGAAGATCGACCGTTTCGCATTTGTCGTACAACTCAGCCATCAAAGCATAAAGCGTGCCGTTTGCTTTATTAAAAAAATCATCTGTTCCTCGAAGAATAAGTTGAACGTCGTTCAGGACTGTCGGGTCGATAATGATTGAACCGAGCAAACTTTCTTCTGCTTCTAAAGCATGTGGAGGCATCGCTTCCATCAAGCGTGCTGTCGTTTGTGGGCTCGTGGCGGATTTGTCTTGTTTGTATTTTTTTTGTTCGTTGCTCATCCTTGAGCACTACCTTACTTCTAATTGCCTCGACGAGAGCAGAAACGACAAGTCATCCACCGAGTATTCCGAAAATAATTACACGCCGACTGGTTCTTCAACTTTTTCTTTTTGTGTAGGCGGTGTTTCGACGACGGGCATTTCTGCTTTTGGAGCCGTTGCAGGTGTTTCAACTGCCTTCTTCATCAAGCGCCCAACTTTGAATTTCACGACATTCTTCCCCTCAACCTTTACCGGTTCCATGGTCTTAGGGTTTTGTGCCATACGTGGTTTCCGTAGCCGTAATTCAAAGACACCAAAATTACGCAATTCAATGCGGTTACCTTTACCAAGTTCTCTGACAATATTCTCAAAAAGTGAATTAACGACCTTGCTCACAACCGATTTTTTATACCTTGTTTCATCCGCTATCTGATCAATCAAAAATTTCTTGGTCTTTGTTGGCATCTTCCAAACTTTCTGTTCTTGCGAACTTGTCTTGGAGATTGACTTGTAGTGCTGGGTTCTCCCTCCAGCATTGGTCACTCTCTTCTTCTCTCAATTGTGCTCGCGGTTCTCTCGGAACGAGCGCTCTTTTCATACTCTCAAGTAGCACATAAATCTGTGCCAACGCAAAACTCGTTTACGCTAAGAATCAGTATGGTGAGTTTCGACGCAATCGTCAAGAACCTTTTTCCAACTCCGTGTAAAAAAACCAATTGTTGCTATTCGATTGTGTCAAATTGATACCTTTGTCTGTTTATCTTTTCAGGGGTCCCCCGCGCAAATAGACTCCGTTTTTTAGGCGTATAGGAGGGATTGAAGAGAAAATATGTGCATTTTGTTTGGTTTTTGCTGTGCAGCGAGTATCATTCCCGCCCGACCATCTAGTCGATATATGGAAGAATACCCATGAATATAATTATTTGCGGAGCCGGCAAAACCGGCGCACATGCAACCGAAATCCTAGCAGCAGACGGCGCGAACGTGACCGTGATCGACGATAGCCCAGCCCTCCTTGAGGCGGTTGCTGAGTCCTTTGATGTTGCCACGCTCCTCGGCGATCCTGCAACTGCCAAGAATCTCGTAACCGCAGGTGTAGATGGCGCTGATGTTGTCATCGCTGCCACCGAAGTGGACGAAGTTAACTTGTTGTGCGCTTCTACTGCTGCTTACCTTGGTGCAGACAGAACCTTTGCAATGGTCACGCACAGTACGTATCTCAGTCGAGATATTCTGGATTACTCAAACTTGCTCTCAATAGACAGTTTGATTTGACCCGCCTTTTCAACAGCTCGAGCAATTGCATCTCACTTGCGCAACCCAGCGGCTATGAAAGTCGAACGACTTGCAGGACATACTATTGAAGTCCAGCAATTTGAAGTAACAAAGGGAGCTCCTGGCATTGGAAGGCATTTGTCTGATGTCAAACTTCCAGGTGGCGCTCGCCTCGCTGCGATTACCCGAGACGGCACAACCTATTTACCAAGTGGTATAAGCACCGTCGATGAAAAAGATGAAGTGTTACTCGTCGCCAATACTGATGTGTTTCACGATGCGAGAAGAGTTTTTCGTACAAAAGATTCTGGCAGACGAAGCGTCGTCATTATGGGTGGTTCTCCTGTCGCGGTGTGGCTCTGCAGGGCACTGAAAAACCGTGGGTTCTCCATCCGACTGTTTGAGACCGATGCAGAACGAGCAAACGAACTCGCTGAAAAATTACCGTGGGTCACTGTTATTCAGTCGGATCCAACAGATCCAAATGTGTTCACTGATGAGCATATTGAAAACGCTGACGCATTCGTTGCACTGACAAATGATGAACATAATATTTTGAGCTGCGCTTGGGCTGCGGGCCTTGGTGTCAAAGAAACCTACCCTGTTGTCTCACGGCGAGATTACGCCCCCTTTATCAAGGCGATGGGACTTAGCCACACGTTTAGCCCAGGGCAACTGGCCGTCGCAGAAATACAGAAACGGCTAAAGCGAAAGCCCCTCACGAAGATTGCGTCGCTAACAGGTGATGAAATGGCCATTTATCGGGTTCGTGTTGGGAAAGATGCACCCGTCATCGGCAAACCACTTTCTGAACTCAAACTCATGCCAAACTGTATGGTGATTGTGCTTGAGCACGATGAGCATTCGGGAACCGTTCCATCTGCACATGAAATTCTTGAAGAACGGGATGTCGTATTTGTTGTTGCACGGCAAGACTTTGTTGACGAACTCAGGAATCTTTTTGCGGTGAAGTAGTATGAATTATCGGTTGATTATTCGACAACTTGGCCTGCTCGTACTTTTGTTAAGCGCTGTGCTGTTTGGAATCTGGATTTGGTCAGCAATTGCTCTTAGTTTCTCGAACAATGCGGTGTTTGCCTTGCTCTGGTCCACGTGCATCGGAGTCATTCTCGGATTAGCGCTCTACTTGTTTGGTGGAAGTAAAAAAGGGCAACAAGGCACTGGTTCAATGGGAAGACGTGAGGCTCTGCTTCTTGTTTCAACAAGTTGGCTTGTTGGCGCAATTGTTTCCGCGTTGCCATTCTTGATTTGGGCAAGAAGCGCAGAAGAAGGCAATCACCCATTCGCATCTGTTGTGAATTGTTTTTTTGAAGCGATGAGCGGTCTCACCACTACGGGCGCAACCATTCTAACGGATATTTCCACCGTTCCCGCTCCACTTCTTTTCTGGCGATCTATGATTCAGTGGCTCGGCGGTCTAGGAATTGTTGTGCTGTTTGTTGCAATTCTTCCAAGCCTTGGCGCTGGTGGTAAAAAATTATTCAAGGTCGAAGCACCCGGACCTGAGCCCGAAGGCGTCCGCCCACATATCGGCGAAACAGCGCGAATCCTCTGGCTTATCTATCTATGCTTAACTGGGATTGAAATACTCGCGTATTGGCTTGCGGGCATGACTTGGTTTGACGCAAGCAACCACGCACTCACCACACTAGCAACAGGTGGTTTTAGTACACAAAACGCAAGCATCGGCGCGTACAACTCAAGAACCATTGACATTATTACGATTGTGTTCATGGTGCTTGCTGGTGCAAACTTCGGTCTCTACTACGCCGCAGTGAAGGGAAAGTTGCGAATCATCTGGTCGGATGTCGAGTTTCGTTTTTACCTATTCTTGCTTACCGCGGGTTCCATTATTGTTGTGTTTTCCCTGCTCGGAAGCGGGCAGCCTCTTGAATCGACGACGGGGATTGCGCAGGAGTTATCGATTGGCGATGCTGTAACACAGGGTGTTTTTGAAGTCGTCTCTCAACAGACAACCACGGGGTACGCGAACGCGAACTTTGATTCTTGGCCCTTTATGGCAAAAGCGGTTCTCTTGATGTTAATGTTCGTGGGCGGGTGCGCGGGTTCAACCGGAGGCGGAATAAAGGTCATCCGAATTTGGGTTGCGCTAAAAGTTATGCTGAGTGAATTAGAGCGTTCATTCAGACCGAATGTTGTCCGACCTCTCAAGGTAGGAAAATCTGCAATCGATACTGAGTTAAAACTTGCAACGATCGCGTATGTGCTTGGCGTGGTTGTGCTATTTGCTGTGGGGTCTGGTGTCATAATGATTCTTGAATCGGGGAATCCCAACTGCACTATGACGACTGCCGCGACAGCATCTGTTGCAACTATCTGTACTGTTGGGCCGGGTCTTGCAAAGGTCGGGGCAATGGAAAATTATGAATGGTTTTCAGATGCTTCGAAACTTTTTCTCTGCGTTCTCATGACTATTGGGCGCCTTGAAGTGTTCGCAGTGCTTGTGTTACTCACGCCAAGATTCTGGCGAAGCACGTGAGTAAAAAAAAAGTAAGCAGGATACTCATCGTTGCGGCTTGCACCTTGTTAGTTTTGCATGTTCTTGTTTTTTTCCTCTATCCATTTTCAATTGCATACGCAATCCGTTTAAAGCAAGTGCCGTTCATGCATGGCTTCACTGCTGACTGGATACTCTTTATCTCAGCGGGCTTGTTCGGATGCGCCGGCTTTCTTCAGTTTCCCTTCAAAGAAGAAGAAGCGTGGTTTTGCACTTGTGGGTACAACCTTTCTTACCTCAACCAAAAAGCAAAACGGTGTCCGGAATGCGGTGAAAAATTGGCGATTGAGTGGACAGCTGCTCCTGGCGAACTACCAAGTAGAACGAAGTCGAGAGTGCAACGCACGAATATTCAGTTTATTCTTAGCGGTTTACTCGTGCCCATACCCACCTGCAAAAACATGGGAAAGGGAAGACCTCGTGTAAACTACATTGGCTTGTCGCCAACTGTTTTGTCATACACGGTTAAGAGTTTTTCTTTATCGAAAATCATTTCCTCGCGTGTCAGCCCGACAATTTCGTAACGCGGCGTAAGCTCAATTGCATCGCACGGACATGCCTCTTCGCACATTCCGCAAAAAA
>CAZURP010000038.1:0-2488 GCA_964623715.1 uncultured Isosphaeraceae bacterium
GCGAGATTCTGGCAACTTGGAAAAACAGCAAGCCGAGAACCAAGTTCAACAGTACTCAGTTTCAGAAAGAGAACCCCGACATTTACGAGGTCTATCTGGAAATGGGGTCACCGGTGCGCACTTTCAGATTAAAGGGATAACGATGGAAAACAAATCACCAGAAACCACCAAAGCCCTGTACGACTTTCTTGAAGCATTTAAGAAAAGCGTGTCGTTACAGGCAGAGGTTATTCAAGCACTTGATAAACATACGGAGAGAAAAGACGATGACGATCAGACAGTCGAGCGAGATAAACGAACTGGCTAGTGCGCTTTCAGTAGCGCAGGGCGAATTGCGTGATCCAGAGAAGGACACGCAGGGCTACAACTACAAGTACGCCGATCTGCCCTCCACCCTTCAAACCATCAGACCGGTATTCCATAAGAACGGTTTGTCCTTCACACAGTTGCCGTCAGGTGGCGACGATAACTTTGTCCACATTACCACTCGCCTGATGCACACCTCGGGTCAGTGGATGGAGTCGACATTTTCAATGTCCATTGAGACGAAAAAGGGAATGTCATTCATGCAGTGTGTCGGTAGCACTCTCACCTATGCAAGACGCTATGCCCTTCAAGCAGTCGCAGGGATAGCGGCAGACGAGGATACCGATCATCAGGATGTTCGGCCTGATAAAGATGCGAAACCGGCTACCCCGAAACGAAAAAAGAAAGAACTGAACATCGAAAACAAGGGTAACGGTGAGATCGAAATCAGCCTTGCTGATGAACTAATTGCGCTACTGGAAAGTGCGCAAACCAAATCTGATCTTGATCAGGTTGCAAAAAGGGCTCAAGGGATTGAAGACCCGAATGAAAAGAGCAAGGTGCGGGATGTTTACAGCATCCGCAAAAACGAAATCGACACAGTCCATTAAGGAGATACAAGGTGCTAAACAAAGCAATGATCATCGGAAACCTCGGCGCGGATCCAGAAGTGCGGGTCACCCCTGCCGGAATGTCAATGGCGAAGTTTTCTGTCGCTACATCCGAAAAGTGGAAAGACAAAAAGACCGGGGAGATGAACGAAAAAACCGAGTGGCATCGCGTCACTGTATTCGGGCCGAGCGCGGAGTCATGCGGTCAGTATTTAGCCAAAGGCTCCAAGGTGTATGTCGAAGGCAAGATCGAAACCAGTGAGTACGAGAAAGATGGCGAGACACGATACAGCACCGGAATTATCGGTCAGCGTGTCCAGTTTCTTGACAGTCGATCAAAGGATGCACAACCGAGTAAGCAAGAAAGTGTCGACAAAGATTTCGATGATGACATTCCCTTTTAAGGAGAGACAGCATGGAAACAAGCAGAGAGTCGTATCAGAGAAGTGTGGCCGATGGTTCGATTGCGAATCAACAGCGAGTCGTTCTGGAAGCGGTTCAAAACTTCCCAAAGCGCACATCCAAAGAACTAGCCGACATCATGCGGATCGACAGAGTGATACCGGCGCGCCGTTTATCGGAGTTGGAGGCGCTTGGCGTTGTCGTTAAAAGCGGAAAGCGAGAGTGTTCTATCGGCAACCGTAAAGCATACGTTTGGGAACTCAAATGATTAACGAGGCAATCGTATTTCTGTCGATCTTCATTTGGTTTGGGTTAATCCTTGTAATTTGCGGAGCAATCGGAGAGTGGATATGGAAGATGAAGAAAAAGAAATTGATTTGGCGATAGACCTTATCCGAGACGAACTAGAAAACGTCTTGACCACTTTGCATGAACAGGTGATTTGGAAAGGTAACACCGTGGGCGTAGATGATCTTTGTTTCGTGCGTGAACTTTGGAACGCGTCTTACCCGCGAATTGAGGAACAATTTAGACGAGTCGCTTTGATTGAAGGCCGGATTCAGTCTAAAGACCCACGTTTTCGGAAAGTTGGGCTTATTTAATGCTCTGCCGGTGTCGGAACTTGCGTGATATTTTAATGGTGTATTGCGTTAGTCCGGTAGGCCGCCGGCAGGGCATCTATTCCAGTGCTTACTCGGCGCAGATTACCTTAGGGTGTCGGTTTGGTCGCCGAATCTCCGTCTGTGTCGAGTAAGCCGTACCTCACGTTAGCAGAGGCCGCAGAATATTGCGGTCTGGATCCCTCGACGTTTGAGGAAACTGCCCCAAAACTTGGGATTTTGCCCTTTGCGTTTGTCGACGTTATTCTGTATCGCACCGCTGACATTGAAATGGCAATGGAGAGGTCATGGCGAACAGCGTACGAAAGTATAAAGACGGCAGATCGTGGTATCTCGACAAAACGGAGGACGGCGTTCGGGATCGGAAGAGCATCGGCGCGGTTACCGAAGCCGAAGCCGAGGCGCAAAGGCTTGCATTAGAGCGTCGATTGATCGGCGTTGTACCGGCTGCAGGGCCAACTTTCTCGGATTGGGTGGAAGATTATGCCGAGTGGCATTCCGAGGAATACCCTTCATCCTACGCGCGCACAGAAAGCATTATCCGCTGTC
>CAZURP010000038.1:2498-8397 GCA_964623715.1 uncultured Isosphaeraceae bacterium
GACCGGGATGATCACCCCGAGAATGGTTGAAGCGTACAAGAAAGCGCGAAAAGGGGTCGTTAAGCCCTCAACCGTGACCAAAGAACTCAGAACGCTACAGGCGATTTTGAATAAAGCAGTTGAGTGGGATGTAATCGCGCGAAATCCCATCCGAAAGAAGGTGAAACCCCCTAAAAACCTCAATAGCAAGCCCCCGAGATACTACGAGCGCGACGAACTTGCACAGATATTTGAAGCCCCGAAGGTGACAGTGCGAGAGGATGGCGCCAAATTCAAACGAGCAGACTACAGCGACTATTGGCGATTGTTTGCGAATACCGGTATGCGGCGAAGTGAGATTTATCTTGTGGATAAAAAGCGCGATATCGGCAAAGATGAGATGCGGATTATCTCGGAGGAAGCGGCAAGAACGAAGTCGGCAAAGTGGCGCACAATACCCCTCTCAGATGGCGCACAGGACGCTCTCAAACGGCTTGTGCGGAACGATACTCTTGCTCCCGATATAGACCCGCGCTCACTCTCAAGAGCCTTTGAAAAGGACTTGATGGCCGTAGATTTAGATGGCAGTTTGCACTGCTTACGGCACACCTATTGCAGTCATCTCGTAATGGCAGGGATACCTTTAAGAACGGTGCAAGTATTAGCCGGTCACGCGTCTATTAAGACCACCGAAAAATACTCCCACCTCGCACCCGACTACCTTAAAACTGCTGTTATAAGTCTCTGACACGGTTTGTCAGTATCAGTAAACGCTAATTTACCGAAAAACACTGGTATTTTGGCGTCCCCAAGGGGATTCGAACCCCTGTTGCCGCCGTGAAAGGGCTGTTTTTTATTCGTTAAATCAGTGTTTTATGGGTTTTGTCTGACAACCATCTGTCAGAATGTCGCTCTCAGATAAGGATTTGGGTCAATGGTTCTTACCCATTTAACTGGGTATTTATCCTATTGACCTGTCGGTTTTATGGTAAAGAAATCTGATATTTGTTTACCTTGACAGTTGCCCTAAGGTTGCGGGCAATGTCGGTTTTATGGTTACGGTTGATAAATAGTATTTATCAGAATTAGACCCCGAGTTTCTCCCTTTTCTTCCACCACTCATCGTCGGGGTCCGTATTGGAGTTAATACCGTGTTGCGCGGCCCATTTCAATAATGCCGCAATCGCTTCGGTTTTGGTTTTCGCTTTGATGACTTCGGCGCGAACTTCTGGAACGCTCATCATCTTGGTTTGCACCACGATTTTCACAGGGCAGAACTTTTCCCGCTTCAGCGGGTTGGGCTCAAGATGCTCTGGATGATGTATTTCCATTGCTTAACATCGAAATATCGACTCGATGCCTCTCTATTTCTCCAAAATCCTTTGAATGAACGATTGCGTACATATCCCGACCTGACCGATACCCTTGTGCCGCGTGCCATGCATCTTTCCCTGCTAGTGTGCGAAACGACTCCCAGATGACTCCCGGGAATTCGATTACCTGTTGATTATGAATATGCCCGGTGTACCAATACCGATGCGTTGTTGATCCCCAATCCTCTGCCCGATCTGTTGCCATTATCCCCGGCAGAGCATTGGGTTTTGCGGTATCACCGTGACCGGCGCCGATAAGGACATTCCCGAATCGGTGAAACCAGAATTTTGCCGGTTGATCCTCTACGATAATTCTTGAACTGTTGTCGTAAAACAGTGATAACGCTAGTGAGAGCATTTGCGACGAGTGATCATCATGGTTGCCGATAAGATTTTTGACGATAACTTTTTCGTGACGTTTCGACGCGGATTCGATACAGCGCAACATAGCGCGAACCCCGACACGCAATACCTTTGACCATCTCGTATCAACGTCTAGTGATACCCCGCTCCTTCTGGTTTTATTGTCCATCGTATCGGCATGAAAGAAATCGCCGAGATTAAGTATCAATGCCGTTTTTGATTTCGGCGCACAAGACACTAGACGATCAACAGCCTCGCATAAATTATCTTCTGCGATCTTTAAATCAAAGTTGGTTCCGGTTTCTTCAGCGAACGCGTACATTCCGATATGCGGATCCCCCATTGGGTAAACGGTCAGAAGGTCTTCCTTTAGGTGATTCGGCGCTGAGTTAATCTTTCCCTTCCCTTTCCAATCAGAGAAAGTGTCGAGGATTGCATCTCGGAGTTCATCTTCGCGTTGCGCTTCTGCAGTAGTCTTTACCCACTGTGCGCGTTGCTCTCCGTCCGCGTTATAAAGAGTCGATACTCCTTTAACAGAAAATCCGGGTGCCGCTTTATGCGTGAGTCCGTGATCAGGAGAATAACCTTGTGATGCCGCATGCTCTTTTACGCGAGACAGGGCTTTGTAGACATTTCGCTCGGTCATCCCGAGAACGGATGCCGCTTTTGTGCGATTCCCTTGATTCTGAATTACTGCTTCAACGACTCGTCTTTGAGAATCGCTATTACAAAAATCTAAAAGTCTGGAATCATCTGACATGAAAGAACGCACCCCATTGGGATTGCAATAATCCCGCTGATATTTCCATCCATATCCCGTGTCCCCCCAACCTTCACGGTCTGCTCATCTTGAAATGCTTCCCAACCGACTGTTTCGATTACGGGGCATTCCAATTCTTCGTGACCTGACCAAGATGGATCTTGAATCGTGTCACGCCATTTAACGATTATCAGTTTCATAAGAAGGTAAGCCCCGGTGCGCGGACGCGGTGGTGCTAGGCCGCGATGGAGAGAAGGGAAACGCACCGGGACTTTTATGCTTTCTTTGCCTTAACCAATCCGTTAGGAATTAAGTAACCCATAATCAGAGGGATGATAATGACTCCCGCCAATAGCCACCCCCCGGCTTCCACAACTTGACCCATTAACGGCCAAAAACCAGTGACCGCTTGTTCACACTGACTGCCGGAAGTGAGTAACGAGGTCGCTCCCGCGCCGACTGCCGCGCCTGCCGCCGCTCCCGCAGGGCCACCAACCAAACCACCTACTCCCGCCGAGACTCCCGCCACGCCGCCGGTTTTTAACGCCGCGCATCCTGAGAGCAGAGGCAACAACAAAACTAATCTTTGCACTGCATGACATCATTTAGTCGTTTCACCGATAGCGACCCGACGTTGGTCAAAAAGAACGGCAGGAAAGCGTGAACGAAAACGATCAATGCTGTGCCTTGAAGGATAAGCGCATAGCGGAGCGCATTAAGGCAATGCCGAAAATACACTTTTCGACCATAGCCGATGTGATGCGAATCAAAGATTTTTATTTGTTCCATCTCAGTTCCATTAGCGGATTTTTGTCGCAAGCACCTTGTCCAACATTGTCTCAAGTGATTCGATGCGGTAGCCCAAAACGTCGAGACTCTTAACTGCTTGGGCGATCTGCTCTTGATCGGCGGTCAGTTGTTTTAGATTGTGAATTTCAATCGCGCTCTGTTGCGCTTCTCTCTCAAGTGCCGGGATCGCGCTCCCCTGTACTCCGGCAAGGCGCTCGACTTCTGCGGATAATCCCGATGCCCACCAGATCGCTCCGGTTGTCTGACCGACAAGGAAAATGATTGCGCCAAGCAGATAGGTCGGTATGTTCAATGCGACAACCATTTAGTGAGTAGCGATGCACCGGACGCTGTGATTGTTGTGATGGCGACGAGGATGCCGATGCCGAGGCCGCGCTGTGTGTGAATCTGCGCCTCAAGCCGAGTCATGCGAACAGACATATCCTGCATCATGCGTTCAGTGTTCTCGACCTTTTCGATCAGTCGCCCGATCTCTTGAGGCGTCAGGTCAGTCACATTTCCGTTCCTTCTTGCGGTTCTGGCGGGAACTGCGGATCGGGTGCTACTGAAAACGCCATACCCGAAGGTGAAGAACCGCTCCACGCCATACAAGCCTGTTCGCCACGCTTGGATCGCTTCGTGATTACGATGGTCGAGTTGGTGTTGCTTTCGTTGCGGAAAAACACAATGGTGGTTGCTTCTTCTGCGCCTTCTTTCAAGTAGCCAAGCGCGACTGGCACTTCGCCAAAATCAACTGCGAGTACGTTCATCAGGAATTCAAAGGAGTCGGCGCAAAAGAGTTGCATCCGAACCATTACAGGCTTGATCCCTGCCGGGGGCGTTTGCGCCAACGCCGGAGAGGCGATCAGCGCGAGTGCAAGGGTGAGAGTTTTCATACAAAATGTCCAGTTAAATGGCCGGTTGAAGTATCATAGTTTCGTTGCATTTTTATGAGTTTTTATGAGTCTTTGAAACAATCCGGCGCTTGCGTTTTAAGAATTCTGAGCGCATCTTTTTGAAGGCTTCGTTGACCTTTGGGTCTTTCAGCCACCGCTTTTTTAGGTTTGAGATACTTGTCATGTCCGGTTCGATGTCCGGTTAAATGGCGTAATTTCGCACCGCAATCCCGCCACGCGAGGGCGCAGGGTAGGCACAGACAAAAAGATAGGGGGGCGAACCCCCCTTATCTCTTACAAGCCTATTTCGGCGAGACTTGCGTCCATGTCATCCAGCGTTCCCCAGTTTGCGATGGTTGCCGCACGAACTTCAGCAACCAACTCCTCTGGAAGAACTTCAAGATTAATCACACCGTCCTCTGCCGAAACATCCACGGAAGTATCGATGGCGACAATGTGCCAAAATTCACCATCCGTGGTTAACGCAGTGCAGTACTTCTGTTCTGGTGCGCCAAAAGAAAGCGACCCACCACCTACTGGTTCTTGGAACCGATAAATTTCATATGCCATTATCAGACCCTCACGATCCCGGCTGTTTGTCTAAATGAGGAAGTTTCGTCACTCCCCATTGCGTAACTTGATGCATACGACCAACCATACAACGATCCGTCAGACGCTAAAGCGTATTTAGGAACGTAGTAATTGTTGCCGCCAATCATTATGTCGATGATGTTCCCTTGAACACCAGACGGCATCATTACCGGCGCACCATCGTAGACAGAGGTGTAAGAGAGATCGCCATGCCCGTTGTAATGATACGAGGTGCTTTGCCAACCACCGGCCCATACCGTGCCGTCTTTTTTCAAAGCAGTCCACGCCATATAACTGCCGGTATCACTTCTCGGCCCACCTGACCATAGCCATTTGATGACCGGGTTTGTTGTATCGGAAAGATTTCCCGATAACTCCGTGGCGCTGTAATAAGTCGTAGCAGTGCCGAATGGCAGTTGTCCATGATCGTTATAACCAAGACCCCAACACTTACCATCTTCCGTGCGGAATACCACATTGCACTGATTAGAATAGTATGTGTTTATCGGCCAAACACGATCAACCTTATGGGCAGTGTCACTGCCGTCAAAGTTATGTCTGTCGCCGGTTTGCGTTGAAGTTGAGGCATTAACACAGGGTTTCCAAACATTGAACTGGGTGTTGTTCAAGCCATTGTTCGCCATGTTGTAACCACCCTGCCAGCCGGTGTGGTACAGCGCACCGTTTTCAAGAAGGGCATACGTCCAGCCTTCTGACTCACCACGGATTGGAAACAGTTGTTTCCAAGGAGAGGCGGCGTAACACTCGCCGGATGCGCCTGTAACCGCTGTACCGTCATAGGTGAATGTTTCACCAACGGCAGGGGTCGCGTCTGCACCGATATCCGCCCAGTTTGTCGTTCCAAGGGTTTTAATCTTGTACTGGTGTCCACTTACCAACGCTCTATGAGCCGTGGTGTCATGCGGATCATGCACTGGTTTATCGCAAGCAACGGGAGTCGGTTGCGATGTGGTGTTGTCAATGCCAAGTTGCCCGTAGCCGTTATACCCCAGAGCAAACAGTTCATCGTTTGTATTCAACAGATGGAACCATCCGGTGTCGCCACCACCGGCCCAAACATCTTTGGTGTTGTAGTACGAGCCGTTGAAATACGCCTGTAAGCGAGGTATCCAGTTGTTTGATGAATT
>CAZURP010000038.1:8407-10117 GCA_964623715.1 uncultured Isosphaeraceae bacterium
ACAGCACCAAGCACCACCCGAATCGTCCAACGCACAGTAGGTCTGGCTACTCGTTCTTCCGTTGGAACCGCTGTCGTTAGCGTGTGTGGAGATCAATTTTTTGATCGGTCTTTCGACTCCACCAGTCGAGAATGACAGTTTCCTGAACATATTCCTCTGGGTCGAAGTTGCATCACCGACCTGTCCATGACCGTTGTAGCCAGAACACCAGACATCGCCGTTATCCATCAGGAGAGCGGTAGTTTGCCCTGCGTCCACGATGTAGAGAACCTTTCTGTCTTTCTCTCCCGCCGGGTCGATTGGGGCGCGTTGGCCTTCGGTGAAATTGAAGGATAAGGATTGAGCAACGCCAGTGCGGTTACTGCCCATGCCATACTGCCCTGTTGCGTGTTCACCCATGTGAACTGCTTGACCCTCTGGTGTCACAAACGTAATACCAGTTGTGACGTTTCCGCAGAAGCCGTGTTGGTACGGATTGGCAAAGCCGTTGAAATTGTTCAAATCCCTTGCGCCAGTACCGGGGGTTCTCGTACCGTTCGTGTCACCGACATCAATACCACTCCCGTCAGCGATAAGGTTAGGTGTTCCGAACACACGCACCGTGGCATTCTTGGGAGCGGAAAACTGCGACCAAGTTGGATTCGCGCCGGTTCCACCCGCTGTCAGAACTGAGTCCTTTCCACCAGTTGCCAATCTGGCAACGCTGGAACCATCATGGTACTCAATGTCACCTTGCGTGGTCATCGGAGAAGTGGCGGATGCCGCTAACTCTTCAAGATCGAACAAGTTATCGACCAGTGTGCCATCGCAGATGACCATTTTCGCCCTCTGCGTTTTATTGTCAGGAGATGCGCTGATGGATACTGCTTGTTCATTGGTCTGAGTGCCAGTTTTTACCTTCATCACTGCGTTCAGATCATTCTTGATCACTATTGCATGAGTGGTCGAAGGTACGGTGACCGTAACTGTACCGGCAGTGTGAACCTTGTCAGATGCCGCCGTTGCAGTTGCAGATTTTGTGAACGTGGCAGAACCGCCTGTTTCTGTGTAAGAACTTACAGAGAAAGTATTGGCCGTTCCACTGAACACCGCATCGAGTTGAAGGTTGTCACTGGCCTTAGTTGCGGTAACTTTTCTGGTAATACTGCCAGTTGTTATGGCGACTGACGTAAACGTTCCACCAGAGCCGCCGCCACCTGTAAAGGTCACGGTTGGCGCACTGGTATATCCAGCACCAGAATCACGCAAAGTTACGGCTGTAATCACGCCACCAGAAACGGTTGCTTCGGCTACGGCTCCAGAGCCGCCGCCACCTGTGATTACCACTGTCGGGGCTGTGGTGTACCCAGTTCCCCCAACAAGTGTTCCGGTCAAGGTTTTTAAGAAATTAGACCAGTTACTGTCGGTATTGATCTGGGCGAGTAGTCCATCAGTGATGCTTTCGGCGGTTGTCGCATCGGCAATAAACTCAAACAGACGATCATCGAGCGTCATGCGGAATTTATCACCCACAACTATCGTGCCGCCGGGAATATAAGTTTCCTGTTTCGCGGCAGAAGTGGCATCAGGATTCTTGATGATGACTACATCATTCTGAACATCAGCGGAATCAAGGGAAACAGCAGAAGTGGATGCTTCGACCTCTTTTGTATAGATGGTTTTCCCTACTTCAGCGAGTAGGTCAACAGTCAGGCTTGCGCCGTAGACTGC